>NZ_LT840184.1:2380009-2680009 GCF_900177425.1 Paenibacillus uliginis N3/975
CGTTTGGTGGCGATAGCGGAAGGGTTCCACGCGTACCCATCCCGAACACGACCGTTAAGCCTTCCAGCGCCGATGGTACTTGGACCGAAGGGTCCCGGGAGAGTAGGACGTCGCCAAGCCAGATAAAGCCCGCTGTTGATTTTATATCGACAGAGGGCTTTTTAGTGTTTTTGATGCTTATTGAATGCGTATGATTAAGAAAGTGTGTTCAATACAACCCTTTCAGGATAGATTTAGAAGTTGCAATATCGAGTTATTTATGATATATTATATATCTGTTCTTTTTTGTGAAATGCTTGTTGTTAAAAAAAAAATTGCAGCCTGTGAAAATATCACTTGTAATATAACTATAAAAATGATATATTATAATTCCGGCTGTTGAAAAACGGTTGATTTAAAATGATCTTACTTCAGTAAGATCATTAAGTGGGAGTTTAAATTCTCCTCAGTAATAGTACACACTTTCTAATGACGCGGGGTGGAGCAGTTCGGTAGCTCGTCGGGCTCATAACCCGAAGGTCGTAGGTTCAAATCCTGCCCCCGCAACCAATCTTATCGTTTTCGCAATAATTTTTTCTTTTTAAGAGCCATTAGCTCAGTTGGTAGAGCACCTGACTTTTAATCAGGGTGTCGAAGGTTCGAGTCCTTCATGGCTCACCATTAGTTTTACTTGTGCGCGTGTGGCGGAATTGGCAGACGCACTAGACTTAGGATCTAGCGTCTTTGACGTGGGGGTTCAAGTCCCTCCACGCGCACCATGTTTTTGCGGACGTGGCTCAGCGGTAGAGCATCGCCTTGCCAAGGCGAGGGTCGCGGGTTCGATTCCCGTCGTCCGCTTATGTTTTGAAAATAACGGGATGTAGCTCAGCTTGGTAGAGCACCTGGTTTGGGACCAGGGGGTCGCATGTTCAAATCGTGTCATCCCGATTATTCATATATTTCAAAAGGGTGCTGGATTTTCTCCAGCACCCTTTTGTGTTTTCTTGAAAGTGAATGGCTAGAGTATCCATTATCGATCAACGCTATATTTTAAATGACCATATTGTGTAAATAGATTTAGCTTGTTATCGTAGTAGTGGAAGTCTCTTTTTAAACTATCCAATTCACCTGAAAGGAAGCCTGTCATGAATGAGGTCATTCGTAAGCTAAATATCGATGAAATTCCTGCGTTTGTGGACATCGCTCTGAATGCATATCCTGCAAAAGCCGTACCGGGACCGGAGTTCAGAGAACGACAAATTACACGTTTCACACACAATCAAGAGAATATGTCTACGGTTCAATATTATGGTCTGTTTCGGGATAACCGCCTGATTGCCGGGATGCGCATCCATGAATACACCATGAATCTTTACGGACGAATGATCCAAGTGGGGGGCGTAGGGCAGGTTGCCGTAGATCTCCTTCATAAGAAAGAAAAAGCAGCCAAACAGTTAATTGAGTTTTTTATTTCACATTTTAAGTTAAAGGGAATTTCTCTTTTGCTCTTATATCCGTTCAGACCGGATTTTTATAAAAATATGGGATTTGGATATGGCTCAAAAATGAATCAATATCGAATCAAGCCGGAGAGCTTTCCAAGAGCAACGGAGAAGCATGGCTTGGTGTGGTTGGATCGCTCCCATCAAGATTTGATTCGTGACTGCAGCGACCGACAAGCCACGTCTACACACGGAATGATGCTGAAAACTCCTTATGAACTGAATCCGTTGTTCAACGCTCCGGGCAAGAGACTGATCGGATATATGGAAGATAACAAGTTAAATGGCTACATTTCATTCACCTTTAACAGTATTAGCTCGGATAACTTCCTGCTGCATGACATGGTCATTCATGAGTTTGTATATGAGACACCTGAGGCGCTGCAACAGCTGGGCACTTTTTTACATACGCAAAGTGATCAGATCAACCGGATTATATGGACGACACAGGATGATACTATCGAATATTTGATCGGAGATCCTCGCAACGGCAGCGACCGTATTCTTCCGAGTGTGTTTCATGAAAGTCATACATCAGGTGTGGGCTTGATGTACAAGATCATTGATATTGAGAAGTTTATAATCGAACTTGCCCAAACAGGTGCTGTGTATAGCTCGAAGCCGGTTACTTTGCATTTTAAGGTAACTGACTCCTTCTCTTCCAAACAACCGGACTCTTTCGCCTTACACATTGAGCAAGAGTCATTAACGATTTCAATGCAAGAACAACAAGGTACCAGGGACGATTCCGTTATCGAATTGGACATCTCGGACTTATCTTCCCTGTTAATGGGCGTGGTTGATGCAGAAAAGCTTTATCAATACGGAAAAATAAAAACTTCCGATCCGCAAGTTATAGCATTGCTTAAAAATTGTTTCCGGCGCGTTAACAAACCAGTCTGCACCACAGCTTTTTAATATTGTAATGGATGAAAAGGAGGTTATGCTGAATATCATTATCCAGAAGTGGAACAAAATCGCTTTCCCTTACGTTTAGCAGATAAAGGGGGATTGATGATGAAGATAAAAACTTTTGGCCTGCTCATGATTATTCTTCTAAGTGGATGCTCCAGCCTCCAGTTTAATCAGAATCAGACACATACCATTATCGATTGGGTGGATTTTGTAAAGCTGAATGGAAACATGTATACAAGTGATTGGGGAATCGTTCTAAAACATGAGAATGATGTGGCCGAAGAGGTTGGTGAAGTGAGTTTTACAGTGGATGAGGTCGTAACAGATCCAGGTTATAGAACCAAAGACGGGGACGCCGCCTTTCTGGATATTGGGACAAAACTTTATCGAGTAAAAGGGTTTGGAACAGATGAGCTCATTGCTGTAGCTGACGACACTCGGGTAAATGGTTATAAACTGTACATACAGGATCAATTCAGGAGTTCCATGATCAATCGTTATGATGAGATTCCAAAAGACAAGGTGAATAGCATTGGGCTGTATTGTGACAATGAATCGAAGCCTTACAAAACACTTACCGGGAAAGACATCAATAAATTTATTAAGCTTCTGGATGATGGGGTTTATTCCCCTAATTATTCACCTAATATGAACAACGGAGATCCTCTATATTATCTCATGGTTTTTTATACCGATGATCCGATTGGTAACTCTTTTTCGATAGCGGACGATAGTCAAAATGTTTATTTTTATCCTGACAGTACAAGGATTGTTGATAGTGAGATTCGTGATTGGATTGAGCAGTAATGATAAAATTCATATCACTTCCCATGTTAAAAGACCCTGCGGTTTGTCGCAGGGTCTTAGCTGTGTATTTATAAAAGTATACTTCTCGCCGAAGCAATGCGGAGGCTATAATTATACACTAAGCCCATTTTCCGTTACGGAACACCGGCTCGATGGTGCCATCAGCCAACACACCGTCAATCTCCAATTCTTCCGAACCGATCATAAAATCGACATGCGTCAAACTGACATTTGCGCCTTTGGCAAGCAGTTCTTCCTTGGAAAGCTTGGTTCCACCTTCGATATTAACCGGGTAGGAGCTGCCCAGTGCAAAATGGCATGATGCATTCTCATCCACCCCCGTATTGTAAAACACACGGTTTAAACTGGAGATTGGAGAATCATATGGCACAAGTGCCATTTCACCAAGATAGGAAGCACCCTCATCCGTATCGAGCAGCGAAGTCAGATGCTCACGTCCGGATTTTGCATCATACTTAACGACTTTGCCGTCCTTGAACGTAAGGGTAATCCCTTCAACTAGACGGCCATTCAAATTCAGTGGAAGTGTGCTGGTAACCGTGCCGTTGACACCTGTACGATGCGGCATGGTGTAGATTTCTTCTGTGGGCATATTGGCGACAAAATAAACACCGGCTTCGTTATAGTCCCCACCTCCAAGCCATAGATAGCCTTCCGGCATTTCGACGCGCAGGTCAGTGCCAGGAGCGCGGTAATGAAAACTTTTGTAACGTTTACTGTTCATAAACTCTTGTCTTTGTTTCAGTTCGGCAATGTGCTCACGCCAAGCGGCAACCGGATCCTCTGTGCCCACCCGGTTCATCAGGAACACAGCTTCCCACATCGCATCCAGTCGCTGCTCTTCCGGCAGGTCGGTGAAGACTTTGTTCGCCCAAGCACGGGTTGGCGCTTTGATCAGAGACCAGCTAACCTTATTATTTCTTACATAGGCCTGGTATTTCTCTCTTGCTACGGCAGCTGCTCTCACAGCGGTTGACACCTTGGACGAATCGATCCCACGGAACAGCTCCGGATCAGGTACCTTAATATGCAGTACGGCACCGCCGCCCTCAGCGAGCTGCTCCATCATGTCGGCCTGCCACTTCGGATAATAGCCAAAAGAGTCATCCGGCGCTTTTTCATAACGAATCCGGGTGGTTTTTTCATCCTCCCAATCGACCTGAACATATTTCGCGCCTGCTTCATAAGCTTTACTTACAACTAGTCGAGTGAACTCGACGGTTTCTAGGGGGGAATTTACCAGCAAAACTTGACCGGGTTGCACATTTACGCCCACTTTTACAACGAGTTCTGCATATTTTTCTAACATCGTTTCAAAACTGCTCATATGTATATTCCTCCATGTCATGTATATCGGTACTTTAATAGTTTACCATGTTTTGAACAGTAAGCCGTGAGGACCGATGAAAACATTCACTTTATGGATTTTGGCGGTAACTGCTTGTACATATATAGAGTTAAAATCATCGAAATAAAGGGTGTCTCTATGGCTCCTATAACCGTAGAGACGCCCTTTTGGCGTGAAGGATTAACTTTTGATCGCTCCAGCTGCAATATCAGAAATGAACTGCTTGCTGATAAACAGAAATAGAACAATTAGCGGAATGACCGCCATTAACGTACCGGCGATAACCATGGCATAATCGGTCGTATAGATGCCGTTTAATGAAGAAAGAGCGATTTGAAGCGTAAACTTGCTTTCATCATTCAGTATGATAAGGGGCCAAAGGTAGTCATTCCATACTCCGATAAACGTGAAGGCGGCTAAGAATGAAAGAGCAGGTCTCAGGATGGGAAGCGCAACATTCCAATAAAGCCGGAAAAATCCACAGCCATCGATCCTGCCGGCATCCAACAGTTCGGAGGGAACCGATTCCGACGCATATTGACGAATCCAGAAAATGCCGAAGGCATTAGCCATTCCCGGAATGATTAATGCTTTAAAAGTTCCTACCCAACCGAAAGTTGCCATAATAACAAAAGAAGGGACCAATGATAGCTGTGCCGGAGCCATCATGGTGGCGAGCAGAACGATGAACAGCCACTGTTTACCCGGGAAGTTGAATTTTGCAAATGTAAACCCGGCTAGGGAATCAAAGAACAGGACAAGAAGTGTACAAGCCGTAGCAACGAATAACGTGTTTAGGAAAGCGCCGAAAAAATCGATACTGCTTAGTACCCGTGTTATATTATCAATCAGATGGGAGCCAAACCACATTTTGGGCGGAAAGCTGTATATGTCTGCTGTCGTTCGCGTAGACATGACGAGAAGCCAGTAGAAAGGAAAGATCGATACGACCAGCCCGGCAAACAGCCCAAAATGCAGCAGAAGTGATTTACCTTTCATCATTCGTCTCACTCCTATTACGATTCATTTGATCCTTTGCCTTGGACCATTCTCCAGTTGATAATTGAGAAAAGGGCAATCAGTACGAACATTCCCCAGCCGACAGCGGAGCCATATCCGAAGTAATTGTTAACAAAAGCTTCCCGGTATAAATAGAGGACGATGGTTAGTCCTCCGCCGCTGACACCGCCGTCATTGCCGACAAGCACCTGGGGTTCCGTAAATACCTGCATGCCACCAATGGTAGAGGTGATTACGGTAAAGAGGATGATCGGTCTTAAATTCGGAATCGTAATTCTGAAAAAAGCCTGTATACCGGTAGCACCGTCAATTTTGGCTGCCTCATAGAGTACAGTTGGAATGCTCTGCAGGCCTGCAAGGTAGATAATGGCGTTATATCCGACCCAGCGCCAAATGATCATTATGGAGATGGCCAGCTGTATGCCCCACGTCTTGTTCAGCCACTCGACAGACTCCAGACCGATCAGATTGAGAAAGTAATTGAGCAGTCCATAATTGTTCGAAAACAGTGTGCTGAACACGATAGCAACGGCTACCAGGGATGTCACATTCGGCAGGAAGTAACCGATCCGAAAGAAGGTGCGGAACCTGACAAACGAAGCATTAAGCAGGAAGGCAATAATTAGAGCGAAACAGAGCATAGGTATGGTGGAGTAGATCCAGATGACGAGTGTATTGCGAACAGCGCTCCAAAACTCGGGGTCAGTGAGCATGAACTGATAGTTATTCAATCCGTTGAATGTCATCACGCCGATGCCGTCCCATTTTTGAAATGATAAGTACATGGAGAAGGCGATCGGAAACAGACCGAAGACAGCGAATAAAATGTAAAAAGGTGAAATAGCCAAGTATTCTTTCCGATGTTTCCAGAGCGTCGCCGCAAAACCATTCCTGTCCTTGTCCGAGGATGGCCCGCTTCCGACATGCTGTGATGTATGTTGATGCAAGGATGGTTCCATACGTTTCAACCTCCATTGTTATCCTTCTCTTCATCACTGAAGGGGTTAACGCAGCAGTTCCTTCTTAACGCGTTTCAACGCATCCTCCCAAGCTTTATTCGGGTCTTTGCCTTCGAGAGCTACAGATTGAAGCTCCCGGTTAACAATTCCATTCACATTGCCAAATCTGCCACCGAAATAAGCGGATTGGACGTTGAGTGCTGATTCCGTGAAAATTTCACCTGTCGCCTGATCACCGAAGAAAGGATCTTTCAGAAGCATCGCAGGTGAATCCAAAGCACTCGCCGCCGAAGGGAACAGGTTCATACTTTCATACGATTTCGATTGATTGTCAGGATTCAGTAACCACTGAAGTACCTTGATTGATTCCTCCGGATATGGGCTGGTTTTCATAATTGCAAGGAATGAGCCCCCGTTGTTGCCGTCGCCGCCGGGTGCCCGGGTTACCCGCCATTTTCCAGATGTATCCGGTGCTGCCTGCATGAGTATCTCCTTCGCCCAAACGGCCCCGACAAAAGAAGCGATTCTTCCGTTGTTCATCGCTGCGTTCCATTCGGAAGAGAAGCTGCTGGCGTTGGCCAAGAGTCCCATCCGTGATGCATTCACAGCGGTGTCCCAAGCTGTTTTCATGGAAGAGGAGGGATCCTCCCCGATGAAGGCATCGTCTTCTGAAAAATAAATGTGTTTGGACTGCGAATTGACTTGATTGTAAACATTATTGATGTTATCTGTGAGCTTGACCTTGCCCCCGAAGGCTTCATTCAGCTTCTTCCCGGCATTCAAATAATCATCCCAGGTTGCTAGTTGACGATGAACTTCTTCAGGGTCGTTGGGCAATCCAGCCTCCTCAAACAGGTCAGCTCGGTAGAAAAGAGCGGTCGGTCCGGTGTCAATCGGCATCGCGATCATTTTACCTTCGGGCGTTACCCCCAGGTTCCATTTCCAATCGAGATAATCTTGTTCAATCTCTTTGGCTCCGAGCTCATACAAGTCGTAGAACCGGTCCGAGCTTGTGAACAGCTCAGCTACCCAGTCGTTGAAGGCAACGATATCCGGACCGCCAGATCCTGCGGCTAGAGTTGTCTTGAGCTTGGATTTGAAATCACCGCCAATCTTTTGTGCCTGAATTCGTATGCCGGGGAACTCCTTTTCCACCGCTTTAATCAGATCGTCGTCCAGACTCCGGTTCCAATACCATAACGTAAGCGTTTTCGTTTCCGAGTTTGATTGATCAGCTGAGCAACCGTTTACAATTATGGTGATGCAAACGATCAAGCATGAAACGAGGAACCGACAATTAAGCATGGCTTAGCCTCCCATCCTGTAAAGTGAAAAAACGACCGTTTTACAGTGTATGACGTTAGGAGGTAACAATATATTGAATTTTTACTTTTTAGATAATGGAAGTTTCCTGGTTGTGGAGGTCTTTTACAAGAGAACGGGCTGGAGCCGTCCATGAAATTTGATAAATGGTTTGTTTATAGCTTATGTGCAATAGGTATAGGACTGCATGTAAGGATGTTGATCAGATCAATTCAAAATCATGAAGACCTAGTTATGGATATAATAGGTTTGTTCCTGTGGATAGCTTACTTGGTAGTCATGCACATCAATATTAAGAAAAAAGAGATAGCGTCTCAAGAAAGAACTGACAAGAGCAATTGAATAAACATTCTAGTAAACGAAAGGAGAGACAGTATGAATTTGACGATTATTTAGAAAAGACCTCACGGCCCTTCTGTATTCAGAATCGGCTATGAGGTCTCATTTTTTATGTTATTGCTGTTCTTTCGAAGTCTTCTCAGAGGACGGATTGTTCATAAATACTTCTGCCGCTTGCTCAGCAGAAAATTCCGTGTTGTCTAATCCTTCACCCGGAACAGGCATTTTATTCAGCTTCGTGGTATATACCTCGGATTTTGTTGGTTCATTCGAATTTGATTTGCTCATATGGACACCTCCTTTTGTAACTTGCAACATCATTTAGTGTCCCGAATCTGCGGAATATTATGCAAACACCAGATAGCTTTTGGCATTACCGATATTAATATAATAGCCTCCACATATAAAATGTCGCATAGGATTCCCAGTTTGCCCAGCCGGCTGAGAGCTTAAGAAGTTCATCACGGGACGGTTTCAGTTCCGATCCGAGAGCATGCTTTACAGCATTGTGCAAACCGACATCGTCGATAGGAAAGGCGGTAGGAATTCGCAAGCAGCGCATTAACACATAATTGGCAGTCCATGGCCCGATCCCCCGAATGCCTACCAATAATTTTTCGATTTTTTTATGGTCTCCGATCTGTAGCAATGCTTCCTTTGACAGCTTACCCTCTGCAAAAAGCTGAGCTATAGCAATTAGATACTCACGCTTCTTGACGGTCATCCGAAGATCCTCCATATCCGCTACCGAAAGGGCAGCGATCGTATCAGGTTCTGGAAATACATGAGACGTT
This sequence comes from Paenibacillus uliginis N3/975, assembly GCF_900177425.1. Lineage (NCBI taxonomy): Bacteria > Bacillati > Bacillota > Bacilli > Caryophanales > Paenibacillaceae > Paenibacillus > Paenibacillus uliginis. The sequence goes on from NZ_LT840184.1 coordinate 2,389,017, forward strand.
ATGCCATCAATTGTTACACTTCTACCGTAGGTTTCTACGAGCCGTCTTTTGAGTGTGAAGGCAAAGGCTAGATTGATTTGCTGTCCAAGAATCCCCCAGCAGACGGCTTCAAATAAATCCGGAATGCCCATATTTCGGAGTCCGTAAAAGGAATGGACCGTCTTCTGGAGAAGCACGTCCTGCTCGGCCATCTCATAAAAAGGAACAAGGTCTGTGTCCAGGTCAAACCATTCCCTAACATAGCGGACAATGGTTTCAAGGACGGCTGAATCTTTCGGTACGATATCTCCAATAAGGGAGACCATAAGTGAATGGGGGACATCGGGATCTTCAAATATTTCAATGACATAAATATGTTGTCCGATTGGGAGAGCTTTATAAATCCTATTTTCGTGGATACGGTACAAACATTCATTGGGTGCATTGGTCAGGTAATTTAAGTTTTGTGAAAAGCTGAATTCCCGAGGCACCGGTAGTTTTAATAGCTGCCCTGCATTTTGTTGTTCGTATAGTTCAGTCATTATTATATTCCTCCAAAGTGAAGTGGCTTTCTCTACTTAGTTGTACCATATATTGAAACCTCAGCATTTCATTATCTTGCTATTACATTCCATAATGCGTACATACGTCCTTATGCGGGGGTATACTGAAGGTGGAGGTGAACCACCGTGAATAAAGAACGAATAAAAGACTCTATGGATCAAGAGCTTCCGGAAGATCCAGAAGGAGAGTATCTGTCTGATGAACAATGGAGTGCCATTATTAACAACGATTCCAGTTATGATGATCAGTTTTTTTATGCGGTAAGAACAACAGGGATATTTTGCAGACCTTCCTGCAAATCAAAAGCACCCATGAAATCAAATGTCCGAATTTTTCAAAATGCGGAACAGGCGCTGTCCGCCCATTTCCGGCCTTGCAAACGATGTAAACCTACGGGAGAGCGATTGCCGGACCGGGAATGGGTGGAACAGATTGAGATGTATATTGATAACAACTACGCTGAGACGATCACACTGGAACACTTGGCTGATATTTGCCATGGTAGTCCCTATCATTTACAGCGAACTTTTAAAAGAGTAACAGGGATAACTCCTGTTGAATATGTGCAACAGAAACGGATCGAGCAAGCGAAACAGAATCTAATCTACACGGACCAATCGGTCTCGGAAATATCGTTGAATGTTGGGATGGCCAATGTTCCTTACTTCATAACTTTGTTCAAGAAGAAGACCGGATATACCCCTAAGGAATACCGTTACCAACATCAAATACACCATTCTACGGAGGTACAGAAACTATGAACACAGAACAAAGAGACAAGGCAGTACCTATCTACTGGACATTATTAAACGATCAAAAGTGGAGTCTGCATATGGCTGCTACGGAAAAGGGACTTTGTTTTGTGGGCTCCAACAATCAAGCGATAGATGAACTAATCGATTGGGCACAAACTCGTTATCCAGGAAGCCCGATCATTAGAGATGATGAGATGTTACTCCCATATGTTAAAGAACTTCTCGAATATTTAAGAGGAGAGCGTAAGATATTCAGCAAGCCGATTGATGTTCGGGGAACCCCCTTTCAGATTGCGGTGTGGAATGCTTTGAGTGAAATACCTTACGGATTAACGAAATCGTATTCAGATATTGCACAGCATATTCAAAAGCCTTCTTCGGTAAGAGCGGTTGGAACAGCAATAGGAGCGAATCCACTGTTAATCACCGTGCCATGTCACCGAGTTATAGGTAAGAATGGATCACTGACAGGATACCGGGGAGGTCTGGAGATGAAAACCAGGCTGTTGGAGTTGGAGAAGAAAGACCTGGTGATTCCAGCAGAGGGGAGCAGGCTGCGTGTCTCTACTTCTTAAAGAACGGGTTACCGGACTGGATTGGCCCCTTATCCAGCACCACCTGGATGAACAGGGGTTCGCTAAACTCCCGGTGCTATTCGGCAATAACGAATGCCAAGAGTTGATGGATGCATATGAGGAAGAGACGCGCTATCGCAGTACGATCAATATGTCCAGATACCGGTTTGGAGCAGGGGAGTACAAGTATTTTCAAGCACCTCTTCCAGACTTACTGCAGCAACTAAGAGAGGCTCTCTATCCAGAGTTGTCCAGAACAGCGAACCGATGGTCCGAATATATGGGAAAGAAGCAAGATTACCCGGATCACTTAGAGGAATTTCTGGAAGTATGTCATGAACAGGGACAGACTCGCCCAACGCCACTCATCCTGAAATATGAAGAAGGAGGATATAACTGTCTTCATCAGGACTTGTACGGCGATATATCCTTTCCCTTTCAGGTCGTATTTGCAATAAATCAGCGGGAAAAGGATTATACCGGAGGACAATTTGTACTGATGGAGCAGCGTCCCCGAGCACAGAGCAGAGGTCATGCCATCACCCTGGAACAGGGGGAGGGGCTTATTTTTCCAACACAGCACAGACCTGTGCTGGGATCGCGAGGTTATTACAAAACAACGATGAGGCATGGAGTCAGTACGATTACTTCCGGGACACGCTTTAGCCTTGGTATCATCTTTCATGACGCCAAGTGAAAAACCGACGCATGACTCTGCGACTCAAAAGAGCAAGGAAGCCTTCTGCCATCTCGGGATGGTAGAAGGCTTTTTTCTAAGCCAATAATTTTTGAATTTCCAATTGTCGTTCATACAAATGAGTGCGACCGAGATAAAATAACATTTCTAATTACATCGTATCGTACAGCCTTTTCTTTGATATCATGTAGTTAGTACCTTGAGGGATCATTTAGCCATACAGATAAAAATAAGGAGGTTGATTGAAAATGATAAAGCCTCTTGCAATGCTTCCGCTGGGTGATTCGGCGGTACTTATCGAGTTAGGTCAAGTAATCAGCGAGTCGGTACACCGTCAGGTTCATGCTGCTTCGCAGTACATCGAGAACCATCCGTTTCCGGGTTACATCGAATGCATTCCTTCCTTCACAACAGTAAGTATCCACTACGACTTGCTCAAGCTACCCAGGCGTGACGGAGTCAGCTCTTCCTTTGAAGTTGTATGCTCACTTCTGAATGAATTGTTAAGTGAAATTGAGATTCAGGAAGAGCGGAGCCCTGTAGTCGTCGATATTCCGGTATGTTATGAAGAGGAATACGGACCCGATTTGGAAGTTGTAGCTACTATAAACGAGTTGACTCCGGAAGAAGTGATTCATATTCATACCGGGCAGGACTATCTTATATATGCACTCGGTTTTACTCCAGGCTTTCCTTATGTCGGTGGAGTATCTGAACAGATCTCGGCTCCTCGAAAAAGCACACCAAGACTTAAAGTTCCTTCTGGATCGGTCGGGATAGCAGGGAATCAGACAGGAATTTACCCAATCGAAACACCTGGTGGGTGGCAGATAATCGGCCGGACACCACTGGCTTTGTTTCTTCCGGAACAATATCCTCCGACGCTGCTTGAAGGGGGGCAATACATAAGGTTCCGGAGAATAGACCGTGAGGAGTTTTCATTTCTGAGAGGTGGCAGCGTATGAGCATAACAGTTATTAAACCTGGGTTATTGTCCACCGTCCAGGATTTGGGAAGATCACGGTATGGTAAATACGGGGTAAGCATGTCGGGCGCAATGGATCACTTTTCTCATCGCACAGCGAATTGGCTGGTCGGAAACGATGAAAGAGAGGCCACGCTTGAATTGACCTGGTCGGGCTTCACCACTCAATTCGAGCAGGATCAATGGATTGCAATCACTGGAGGAGATTTTTCGCCTGCAATTGAAGGTGTAAGTGTTCCGATGTGGCGGCCGGTGTTTGTTCGAAGAGGCAGTATACTCACTTTTCATAAACCAATTACCGGATGCAGATCATACTTGGCTGTCTCAGGTGGAATCGATGTCCCTGAGCTGCTGGGCAGTCGCAGCACCTATTTACGCGCTGGAATTGGTGGATTTCAAGGTAGGGCATTAAAGTCCGGGGATGTGATATGTGTCAAACCCGGCGGGTTCAACAAACATCCGATCGAATTTGATGAAGGCAGTTCTTTTTACTCGGTAAAATGGTCGGTTCCAACGACTTTATTTCCTTCCTATCACGATCATCCGACGATTCGTGTTACCTGCGGAAACCAATTTGATGATTTCGAAATGGAAAGCAGGAAGTCTCTGTATGATCAGACTTTTCAAGTGACACCCCAATCGGACCGCATGGGATACCGTTTGTCAGGAGCGCCGTTACGTTTAAGTTCAGTAGGTGAGTACACATCCGAAGCCGTGTCGCTGGGCACCGTTCAGGTCCCGGCCGACGGGCAGCCAATCATTCTGATGGCGGACCGTCAGACCCATGGAGGATATCCGAAGATAGCGCAAGTCGCGAGCATTGATATTCCGGTTATAGCCCAGGTGCCACCTGGGAGCTCTATACGATTCAGCGAGATTACCTTGAAGGAAGCCGAAACGTTATTTATTGAATGGAGCCAGAAGATCCGGTTTCTGTCCAAGATGATCTATATGAGGTTAAAGGAGGAGTTTCATGTTACAGGTGGATCTGAATTGTGATATGGGAGAGAGCTTCGGTGCATACCGTATAAATATGGATGAAGAGTTAATGAATCATGTAACCTCAGCTAACATTGCCTGCGGGTTCCATGCCGGAGATCCAGCCGTGATGCGTTCTACCGTTAAACAAGCGCTCAGTAAAGGAATATCTCTCGGTGCCCATCCCGGACTACCGGATCTTGCGGGCTTCGGGAGAAGAAACATGGATATTACACCGGACGAAGCCTATGACATGGTTACTTATCAGATTGGTGCACTTGACGCATTTGCCAAACAGGAAGGAGGCGTCCTGCGGCATGTGAAGCCGCACGGCGCTCTGTACAATATGGCAGCCACCTCCAGACCTCTTGCTGATGCAATAGCTGCCGCCGTTCAAGGTATCGATTCAAGCCTGATCTTGTATGGTCTATCTGGCAGTGAGTTGATTCAAGCCGGGCAGAGACTGGGGCTGTCAACAGCTCAAGAGGTGTTTGCAGACCGCACATATCAGGATAACGGTTCGTTAACTCCCAGACGGTTGTCAGGTGCGCTGATTACCGATTCCGAACAAGCCGTACAACAGGTTATCCGTATGGTGAAGGAAAAGGTGGTCCTATCTACATCTGGCAAGAGAATACCGATTCAAGCGGATACGGTGTGTATTCATGGAGACGGAGCCTATGCTTCCATGTTTGCATCCGTGCTTTGTTCCCGGCTTGCGGCCGAGGGAGTCGTTGTGAAAGCTGTTCGCGAGTGAGCAAGAGAATTGATTCATATTAACGATGACTATTAGGAGGCACTTCTATGAAAATATTAATATCCGGCTTTGAGCCTTTTGGCGGCAGCAGCATAAATCCGACAGAGCGACTAATACAGGAAATTGTAAATATACCTTTTGAAAATGTAGAGCTCAGAACAATATTGCTGCCTGTTTATTTTGATGAGTGTGCCGAATTGCTACTGCGTGAGATGGAATCTTTCAAACCTGATGCGGTTATTGCCTGCGGAGTTGCGGCCGGCCGGACATCTATTACCCCGGAACGCATCGCAGTGAATGTTAAAGATATCGCTCCTGATTCACCATATCCAGACAATCGGGGCGGCCGGCCGCAGGATGAGCTGATTCAACCGGGAAGCCCTGATGGGCTGTTCAGCCGACTGCCGATCCGCAAGCTGGTTGATCGGATGCGGGAACAAGGGATACCGGCCTCCATCTCCAACACAGCTGGAACTTTTATTTGCAACAATACGATGTATGCTGTGCTGGACTATATCCGGATTCATAACTTACCGATGCTTGGAGGTTTTGTTCACTTTCCGGCATCGACTGAAATGGCAGTGGACAAGCCCGGGCTCCCGACATTAACTCACGATTCGATGTTAAAAGGGCTGGAAGTCATCATTCAGACTACAATTGAAGAGTTGAAACATGGATTACAGGCAACGAAATAAGAACCGTGCAATGCACATGCAGCGATCAACCATCTGTTCAACGGTTTCTGCTGATCTTCTGGTTAAAGTTTCTGAACATACAAGAAGCCGCTCATCCCGAGCGGCTTCTTGTATTTAATCTGATAAACTAGGGCCTGTCTTCAAACTATAAAACTAGCATTATAAGTGGTAAAATCAGGTTATGAAGAGACGATACGAAATACATGACGATCAGTGGGAACTTATCAAAGACGTGTTGCCAGCCGAACGAAAGAAACAAGGAGGACGACCTGCAAAAAATAACCGGACCATGCTCAATGCCATGCTCTGGATTGCTAGAACCGGCGCGCCTTGGCGCGATTTACCGGAGTATTATGGTCCCTGGAAATCGGTTTACACTCGGTTTCGTCGGTGGCAAATGTCAGGCGTATGGGAGCGAGTCCTTGAACAGATTTCGATTGAACCCGACTTCGAAAATGTGATGATCGATGCGACGATTGTTCGCGTTCATCAACATGGAGCCGGAGCAAAAGGGGGCAGCAATTTCAGGCAATCGGCCGCTCCAGAGGCGGATTAACAACCAAAATCCATGCAATTGTAGATGCGCTGGGTAACCCTTTGCGTTTTGAACTCACCGGCGGCCAAAATCATGATTGTGTGACCGGTTATGACATGTTGAAATGCATGGAACTCGCTGGAGCAAACGTGTTGGCTGATCGAGCTTATGACACCAATGATATTCTCGATTTTCTTCATGAGCAGCAGGCTCAGCCCGTGATTCCGAGCAAAAAATCTCGTAAGATTCAGCGTGAATGTGACTGGTGGCTCTACAAAGAACGTCATGAAATCGAATGTTTTTTCAACAAGATTAAACACTACCGCCGGATAGCTACCCGGTTCGATAAATTAGCCTGTACGTTTAGAGCTTTTTTGACACTGGCTTCCATTATGGTTTGGTTGGCTTAGGTTTGAAGACAGGCCCTAGTCTGCATTATGTTTATTTATATTTTACGATAATCGCATTGCTGATCTGGCGTCCAGGTGACGTAAGATAAGAACCGTTGTAATAAAGGCCGCTGGAAGCACCGCCATCCAAATTCATGGCCTGATATGCACCAGCTTGTTTCATGATTTCAGCGAGCTGTGGAATGGTAGCGCCACCCGTCGTTAACAAGATGAGCTTATGATCCTTCGTAATGCCCAGAGCACTCCGAGCTCCGCCTCCGGTCAGGATTTTCGGATCACGGAACCCTTCTTTTTTAACATCAAGAGAAACCTTACCGTTTACGACTAATCGTGGACCTGCTTGTACGGCACCCGCCGATTTGCCTGACGTAAAGTGTTCTTTAAAATCCAGACCAGGGAGTAACTGAGCAAGGTTATTGGAGTCAAAAGTAAATACCGTTCGTCTGTCGGCAGGACTGTCTTTCAGAAGGTTGCCGCCTCCGACGATGTAACCATAAGGTGTTCTGTAAGAGCCTGGTGAGTATGCGTCAAAAAACGTTCCATTGATCGCTGTTACGGCGTTATTGCGTTTGGCCAAACTGCGCAAGTCTTCGACCTTGCCTACTTTATTGCCGGCAAGTACAACACCCAGTTCTACCTTGGGGTGAAGCAAAGAGACCGTAACGGTCTGTGCACTGAATGTACGCGAACCGACCTTAAAGGATTTACGTGAGGATACGATTGGCTTGGAGCTGGACGGAATTAGTGTGCCTGAAAGAACCGGCAAGGGGGTCGTAGTCTCCCCCTGGGAGATTTGGACCGACGAAGTATCTTTATTCCATGAAATATTGAGATTCAAATGTTGGCTAATAAATTGTAGTGGTACAAACGTATTACCGTTATCACGGAAAGGGGCTGCCTTTATTTCAGTCTTCTTGCCATTTACGTATGCCGTTCGTTTGCCAACATAGAGAGTAAGATTGGTATCTTCCATGGAGATATCGATTTTTTTCTGAGCTGATTGATAGTTGACCTTGATCCCTTCGTAGCTTTTTAACAATCCAACAGGAATGAAGGACTGACTGCTCTTATCCACATATACCAGCATTTTTGCTGGGGATGCGGCGTAGAGTGGCGTAACCAGTGTGAGCATGGCTAGCAGAACTAAAGCGGTGATTCTTTTCATGTACGGTTCTTCTCCTTTGTATGTATATAGCACGTAACAACGTGTTTATAGAGTATATCGGTATTTACTGACTCATAATGTAGCCGACAAATGCAAAGGAAACAAACTCCCCTGTAAAATGCGAAATTATACTGATAAGCCCTGAATGAGACTTGTGAAGAGTGAATCCATCAATCATTTAATTTTCAACAATCTGAAGTGATCCCTGCTACTTTCTACCTATTTTTTAGTGAAAAGGTAACAAGAAACATGATAAATGTCGATAAACTGGTATAGTACTGGAAAATACCTGCGTAACAGAGGAACAAAGGAGAGAAATGAATGATCGTTAACAGGAGAACAACCAAGTTATCTCTAGTCATTGTGATGATGCTGGCTATGGTATTTCCCACGAGCGTTTTTGCTGCGAACGGGGATCTGACATCTATCGCTTTTGACACGAATGAGGAAGAGATTCATCTAACTGTCGCCGAAACGACCAGACAGCTTCGCGTCCTGGCAACCATTGAAGGTTCTAGTGCCAAGAAAGATGTAACCAACGAGGCGACATGGACTTCTTCCAGCACCAAAACAGTTAAGGTTGAGGGTGGATTGCTTACACCGCTCGATAAGGGAACGGCAACAATTACAGCTAAATACAAAGGCTCAATAGCCACGGTTAAAGTAATATCTAAATATGCGGCCGAAGAGTTTGCAATTAACCAACCTAAAGAGGTTGAGTATAAGCTCGGTACGGAAGGCATTGAAGTTAAAGCACTTACCGACGGTACGAATGATGTTACTTCGGAAGCTAAATGGACATCCTCCGATGAAGGTGTCGTTACCGTTGATAAAGGCCAGTTGAAGCTGATCGGCAGAGGTAATGCAACGATTACAGCTTCATATAAAGGTCTCAGCGCGTCTTATAAAGTGAAAGTAATATCACCTTACGAGAAGCTTGCCATCTCTCCAGGTGAAGATCAGGAGCTCCTCGTTGGAGATGATCCTGTAGAGCTTAAGGTTTACGCTAGAACATCAGATTCTGAAACAGGTCTGGGTACAGAGGTGACAGATAAAGAGGAGCTTAAGCTTAAATCTTCCGATACTTCTGTAGCGAAGATAAATGACGACGGCAAGCTGGAGCCTGTAGCATTAGGTAAAGCGACGATCACCGCGACTTATCTTGGAACTACCGCTTCAATCGATGTTTACGTGCGTAACCCATATGAAGCCTTGATCTTGACCGAGCCGGATTTCATTAAAAATCCACTGATGTTCCTGAATGATCAGACAACGATTAAGGCTATGGTACGTAATGCGGCAACGGAATCAAATGAGGTCGCTGCGACATGGACATCCTCTAATCCGCTAGCAGTAACAGCAGATGGTGGAAAAATTACGGCGAGAGCAACAGGTACTTCCAATATCAAAGTTTCATATCTTGGAATATCTAAAGAATTCCGTGTGACTGTATTACCGACCGTTACAGAGTTCAAAACAGACGAAACCGAATTTAAACTTCTTAAAGACGAGTCCAAGTCGGTACCAAAGGTAACTGGAACATTGCTTGATCTCGAGAAACAGGATTTCAGCAAATCCGTACAGTGGACAACGAGTGATGAGAAAGTAGCAACTGTAGACGACGACAAAATCAAGGCCCAGGCTAAAGGTGAAGCGGTCTTGACCGGGAAAATCGGCAGCAAAGAAGTGGCTGAGGTTAAGGTAATCGTTAATGAGAAAGTACTGATCCTTTTGCCTTCCATTGAGGAATATCAGATTGTTACAGGTAGAACTGAGGATCTGCCGAAAGTATCGGCTGTACTTGAAAACGGTGATGAGGAAGAGGTGAGTTCATCCGTTGAATGGTCGTTAACGGGTACTGCTGCTGTCATCAAGGATGGCCGGATTAAGGGACTGACTAAAGGTTCTACAGTTCTTAAAGGAACTTATTTAAATCAAAGTATCAAGATCCCCGTACTTGTGGAACAGGAGATTGTTAAGATCATCGTAGACCCTGAAACGGTTGAACTAAATATCAAGAAATCTAAATCTATTAAAGCAACAGGATACTATGCGAATGGAAAAACCGTTGCACTGTCGACTAAAATGAATTGGGTCTCATCGAATCCAAAAGTAGTAACGACAAGCCGTTCTTCCGTTAAAGCTGTCGGAGAAGGGACGGCAACTGTTAGTGGTTCGTATCAAGGTATTTCGGTTAGTGTAAAAGTGAATGTGGTGCCGAAGCTGACAAAGTTAACTGCCAGTGAGAAGAAGCTGAAATTGGCCCCAGGTGCTGTCAAAACCGTATCGTTGACGGCTGAATATGACACCGGTAAGACAAGTAGCGTAACAGGCAGTGCACAGTGGTCTAGCAGCAACACATCTGTTGCCAAAGTAACTGACGGCAAAATCGAAGCGGTATCTAAAGGAACCGCACGTATTAAAGCTAAGCTTGGTACCAAAACTGTGACTGTTACGGTTTCTGTAAAATAACTCAAAAGAGCAGCTTCCGGATTGAAGGAAGCGGCTCTTTTTTTATATAATGTTGGCCATTAGGGCAGGAGAAGACGAAAGAAGGGATTACGATTGAACTGGATGGAAGTTAGTAAATCCAAAGATGCACAGATTGCAGCTTCCGCTGCGAAAGTGTTGGATATCAACGCGCGGGATGAACGCGGCCGAACGCCTTTAATGCTTTTCCTTACAAATAAGATGCCGCCTGATGCGATCAAGGTTCTGCTGATGAACGGAGCAGATCTTGAAGCCGAGGATAAACTGGGTGATACGGCACTTAAGAAAGCAGTGAAGTTTAAGCAAACAGAAGCCCTTAAGCTTCTCTTGGAATATGGCGCTAAGCTTGATTCGCCGCTGGGGATTTTGGGAACGGCTTGGAATTCTGCACGGAGCGATAAGTCAATGGCCGATCTGCTGCTAGAGACGGAGGGAGCGATTCGCCTCACGCTGACTAAGGCGGAACAAGAGCGTGTAGACGATCTTCTATATGAGGAATCGAAGAAGAAGGCGTATGATAAAATCCGCCAGTTAGACTCTCCCGTTCTGCTGCATGCGGTAGTGAACGGCTATAACTGGGATGATGGTCCGGAGTCGATGATGGCGGTTTTTGAGAATCCTGTTTGTGCGGAAATTACGCTGCTTGATATGTATGATCTAATGGATGGGGATTACTGGCTGGAGGAAGACGAAAGCAATCTGGATGATCTAGACGAAGGAAAACGTTTCAGGGAACTTGCATCAAAGCTGAAGGAAAAGCTAGCACGCTCGAAAAACTAAAGTTTACAGGCTTACTCCAAAAAAATTAATGATGACCTGCCGGGTAAGATACCGGTAGGTTTTTTGTTGTGGTTAAACTTTAGCAATTACAAAAAAACTCTGAAGGGTAAAATTTATTACTCTATAAAGAAATAAGTATTGACTGTTAGAGTAATTTAAATTACTTTATAAAGTAAATATACATTCATTTTTTTACCAGGTCTATTACAAAATCATGTGAGGAGTGTGGATCATGTCAAGTATTCACTATCTAAAGCCAGAGCTTGATACACTTCACGGTTTTTTCAGCAAAGATTTGGAACCTGCACTGAAGATTGACTCTGGAGATACGGTTGTGTTTCAGACACTGGATGCCGGGTGGGGTTTGGAGAATCGTTCAGCTCCGGGACAACCCAGAAGAAAGTTCACTGAGAGAAAAGAAAGCCGGGAATGCAAACAGTTTGGTCATGCATTGGTTGGTCCGATCTATATTGAGCAAGCCAAACCGGGTCAAACCTTAGAAATTGTAATCAATGAAATAGTTCCCGGGGAGTGGGGGTGGACTTCGGCAGGAGGCTTTCCAAGCTATTGGAATAAGAAGATGGAGCTGACAGAAGAGAAAGAAATAACAATGGATTTCGAACTAGACATTGAGCAGATGGTCGGAAGAAGCCAGTTCGGTACCTTTAAGTACAGTGTTCCTTTAAACCCCTTCATGGGAGTTATGGGGATGCCACCTAAGGAGGAGGGAAAGCATACAACTTTTGTACCTCGGGCTTACGGTGGAAATATGGATTGTAAAGAACTACAAGCCGGAAGTACCCTGTATTTACCGATTCCGGTAGAAGGCGGACTGTTCTCGACGGGTGATGGTCATGCAGCGCAAGGAGACGGAGAAGTTTCCGGGCCTGCACTGGAATGTCCAATGGATAAAGTTAGCTTAACCTTTCATGTCAGGGACGACATGCCGTTAACGATGCCCCGAGCGAAGACAAAAAATGGATGGCTGACGATGGGGTTCCACGAAGATTTGGAAGAAGCCATGTGGATCGCTTTAAATGGAATGTTGGACCTAATGATGACAACGTATAACATTTCACGTGTAGAGGCATATGCTTATGCTTCGTTGACTGTAGACCTTCGAATTACCCAAATCGTCAATGTATCAAAAGGAGTTCACGCCTTTCTACCATTTCATGCGCTTCGTTGATCTACAACTGGAGAATAAAACAACCTGAAAACCGCTGAGTATCAGCGGTTTTATTAATATTAAGTAGCATGTATATAGGGACGAGGTGATGCAAACAATAACTTGTTAGTGCCATAGCAAACAAACAGTTAACATCGAGATTGGATATATTGGAGGAGAAATGAAATGCAGATGAACGATGAATTTCAAATTCCGCAGCCCAAAACGTATGGTCCACTAGGAAATTTACCTACGTACAACCTGGAAAAGCCGATACAATCCTTGACGGAGTTGGCTTATGAATTGGGCCCGATCTTCCGCATGCAGCTCCCGGGAGGCCGTAACGATATTTACATATCAAGCGAGGAACTTGTGGCCGATGCCTGTGACGAGGACCGTTTTGATAAAAGGGTATGGGCACCACTTCAAAAAGTGCGATCATTTGGTGGAGACGGCCTGTTTACCAGCTGGACGGAAGAGCCGAATTGGCAAAAAGCACACAACATTCTCATTCCAAGCTTCAGCCAACGAGCAATGCAGAGCTATCATTCCATGATGGTAGATATCGCTGTTCAGTTGGTCCAAAAGTGGATGCGCTTGAATCCAGATGAAAACGTCAATGTACCGGAAGACATGACCCGTCTTACGTTGGATACGATTGGACTCTGCGGGTTTAATTACCGCTTTAACAGCTTTTACCGCGAGCAGCCACATCCGTTTATTACAAGCATGGTCAGAGCGCTAGACGAAGCGATGAGTCAGCTTAGCCGTCTTGGAATCCAGGAAAAATTGATGGTCATCACCAAACGTCAATTCAAGCAGGACATTGATACGATGTTTTCTTTGGTGGATAAAATCATTTCAGAACGTAAATCCGGTGAGGATCAAGAAGCGGAAGATTTACTCTCTCGAATGCTGACAAGCAAAGATCCGGAGACTGGCGAAGGACTGAATGATGAAAATATCCGTTATCAGATCATCACATTTCTCATTGCAGGTCATGAAACTACGAGCGGATTGTTATCATTTGCAATCTACTTTCTTATGAACAATCCCGAAGTGCTGCGAAAAGCATACGAAGAGGTCGATCGCGTTCTGACAGAACCTACCCCAAAGTACAAACAGGTTCTGGAACTGAAGTACATTCGGATGATTTTGAATGAAACGTTGCGATTGTGGCCAACGGCTCCAGCTTTTTCGGTATATGCCAAAGAAGACACGGTTCTGTCCGGTAAATACCCACTGCAAAAAGGCGATAGCGTCAACGTCTTGATTCCTAAGCTTCATCGTGACCCGACAGCCTGGGGAGATGATGTGGATGATTTCCGGCCTGAACGGTTCCAGGATCAAAGTAAGGTGCCGATTCACGCTTACAAGCCTTTTGGAAATGGCCAACGGGCTTGTATTGGTCAGCAGTTTGCACTACATGAGGCGACACTGGTATTAGGGATGATTTTGAAGCATTTCGAGTTTTTCGATCATGATCAATATCAGTTGAAGGTGAAGGAAACATTAACATTGAAACCCGATGACTTTGAAATTAAGGTTCGTGTACGGGAGCAGTCGGCGGTTCAGACCATAATACAGCCAGAAGAACGTTCTGCGGATCATAACAATACGAAAAAAGATGTTTTTCAAGGAGCCACTTTAACCGGAGGCAATCATATTCCTTTGCTCGTGCTGTACGGTTCTAATCTTGGAACAGCCGAAAGTATAGCCAGAGAGATTGCAGACGTTGCCCGACTTCAAGGGATGCAGGTGGAAGCCGCCTCACTAAACAGCCGGATCAACAATCTTCCGGATGAAGGCGCCGTTATCATCGTCGCGGCCTCCTACAACGGAAAGCCGGCCAGTAATGCCCGTGAATTCCTACAATGGCTGGAACTGCTGGAAGAGGACGAATTGAGAGGTGTTAAATATGCGGTGTTTGGGTGTGGAGATCGCACCTGGGCAAATACGTATCAGGTAGTACCGAGACGAATTGACGAACTACTGCATCTGAAAGGAGCTGAACGGATATCGGAACGGGGTGAAGGCGATGCCAGCGGGGATTTTGAAATGCAGCTCGAAGTATGGAGAAGCCGACTGAGGGATGATCTGATAAAGGCATTTGATCTTAAGCTGAATCCTGCTGCGGAGAAGGAAAGAAACTCGCTGAATGTAAAATTTGTTCATGGGGTTGCAGGGACGCCCCTTGCACAGTCCTACGATGCCTTCCATGCAGCAGTCACCGTGAACCGTGATCTTCAAGCACCTGAAAGTGAACGCCGTACCAGACATATTGAGGTCGCACTTCCTTCGGGAGTAAGTTATGAAGAAGGGGATCATCTTGGAGTCCTGCCTGCGAACAGACGCATGAATGTAGATAGGATTTTGCAGCGTTTTGGATTAAATGGAAATGAACATCTTGTTCTTTCATCCAGTGGAAGAAGCGCAGCCCATCTACCTCTGGAACGACCGGTAAGCTTGTATGATCTGCTCAGCCACAGCGTTGAGGTTCAGGATGCGGCTAGCAGGGCTCAACTACGAGAGCTTGCGGCATATACCGCTTGTCCTCCGCATAAGCGTGAACTGGAAGCACTTCTGGAAGAAACGGTTTATAAAGATCAGGTGCTGAGTAAACGCCTCACCATGTTGGATTTGCTCGAAAAATATGAGGCCTGTGAAATGCCGTTTGAGCGTTTTCTTGAACTGCTTCCTCCCTTAAAACCAAGATACTATTCCATTTCCAGTTCCCCTAGGGTTAATTCAGATGCTGCCTCTATTACGGTGGGGGTAGTTAGAGGACCTGCAAGGACCGGCAAAGGTGAATACTTTGGAGTAGCTTCGAATTACCTTGCAGATCTTCAGCCTGGCGAGGGAATGATCATGTTCATCCGAACACCGGAATCGGGATTCCGACTGCCGGACAATCCGGAAACTCCGATTATTATGGTAGGCCCGGGAACCGGAGTAGCTCCATTTCGCGGATTTTTACAGTCACGCAGCATGATGAAACAGAACGGTAAGGGTATTGGTGAAGCACACTTGTTCTATGGATGCCGAAATGAATTGGACTACATTTACAGGGATGAAATGGAGCAATTTGAGAAGGACGGTTTGGTGAAACTTCATATTGCTTGTTCGAGACTTGAGGGAACACCAAAAACATATGTTCAGCATTTGTTGAATGAACAATCCGCGCACATGATTGATATTCTGGATCTACAAGGTGGATATCTGTATATTTGCGGAGACGGAAAAAGAATGGCTCCTGAGGTTGAAGACGTTTTTCATAACGCATATATGTCTAAACATGGAGTAGGTGAAGAGAAAGCAAGTAAGTGGCTTCAACAGCTTCAGGATGAAGGCCGATATGCTAAAGATGTATGGTCAGGGGATAATTAAAATATTTAAGCCATCGATTATTTCGATGGCTTTTTTTGATATCTGTTTTTTTAGATCGGATTATAATTACGTTACAAAGAAATTATTAATACGTTTTAACGAAATGATTATTGACTAAACACGTAATTTAAATTACTCTTTAAAGTAACGACATGTGGAAAATCATCTCAATTATTCACAATAGTCTATTAGCTTCTAATCATGAAGGAGGATGCTTCAAATGAAGTTAACGGAAAGCAGAGTTAATAATCAGGGCGTCATGATCCATGTTGCCGAAACAAATGCCGGTTCGAAAGAGATGATGATACCTCTCGTCATTATCCCGGGTTTATCCGAATGCGCAGAAGATTACTTACCGATTATGAAACGATTTGCTCCCAGACATTGTGTGGTGATTACCTTGCGCGGCAGAGGGAAGAGTGACTCGCCTTCCAGTGGATATACGTTGGAAGATCACATCAGTGATATTGATGCGGCAATCCAGCAGTTGAAGCTTACCGATTTTATATTATTAGGCTACTCCAGAGGAGTCGCCTACACGATTGGTTATGCACTGCAAAACACGTCTTTATTAAAAGGCCTTATTATCGGCGATTATCCTGCCGTCCACACGCAATTAAGGGACGGTTGGGTAGATTTCATGGCTACTATGCCCCCTTGGAGGGGGAAAACGATACTGGAGAGAATGAGCCGGGAAGCTTTGGAAGCGCTGCAGAAGGAGTCCGTAAACGTTGTTTTTTGGGATGAGCTTTCCCGGATAACTTGTTCAACCCTTATTATTCAGGCAGGTAAAGATACACCGCTGTCACCTGAAGCGCTGCAGATGTATAAAGAGCAATGGCCTGACGCTGAGATTGTCGTTTTTGATGAATTCGATCATAATCTATTTGAGCCCAATGCTGAGATTTTTATTGAAACGGTCGATCATTTTATGAGGAAAGTGGATAGAATGAGCGAAAACCAGTAACTGAATGAAAAGGAAGGGAACGACTTCATGGAACCGATGAAACTTAAACTAAATGTGTCCTTGTTAAGACAAAGAGTACCAAACCTAACTACTGCAGCACGTTCCGCAGGATTGCGTCCAGCCACGGTCTCCAATCTGTGCACGGGCAAGATCCCTGTAGGTCGGGCAGAAGTCCGAACGATTGCAGCACTAGCCGCTCTGGCGAAATGCAGTATAGATGAGTTGATTCTTAATGGAGAAGCGGTTGATATGATTGAAACAAAAATAAAGACGCTTGACCTGTTCGCCCCGTTAGCCAAAGGGGGGACTGTCGGTTTAGTGGCCCGGCCGGGAATGGGGCAGCTTGTGCTTCTTGGTGAACTGTTCCATCATTTTAAGCGCGACGGTTACTTGACACTTCTGCTAAAGCCTGAAGGAAATTATCCGGAGCTGCAGGATATGCTAGATGATGTGGAGAAAGTCGCTTATTCCATAGAAGATGTGTATAGCATGATTACAGCTGCTGGGCCGGATAAAGAAATTGTTTTTGCAGCTGATCGGGAGCATGTACTGACTGGTAAAATTTACGACTTGCAGGAACGCCTTCAGAATGAAGGAATTGTCAATGTTACAACTTTTTTGGTAGACCTCAAAGGGGCGGTCGTGGATGAAGATATACCGTATGGACCGCTTGAGACCTTATGGGTTTTCGATGCGGATCTTGCCGCTAGACACAAGTATCCGGCTGTAAATCCGATGCACTCAACATCCTCTGTACTGGAAGGCGTTCATCTAGACCAAAATCATTTAACAGTACAACAGCGGGCCCAAAAGCTATTGCGGCGGTACCGTGAGTTGCGTGCGCTTGTCAATGTGAAGGGGCTTGCCGGGATACCTGCTTCAGAAGTGGAAACCTATCACCGGGGCGAGCGACTGGAAGCGTATCTTACTCAGCCTTTCTGCATTGCCGAAGCGTTTACCGGAACAAAAGGAGAGTCAGTCAGTCTTCAGGACACATTATCGGATGTCCAATCGATTCTTAATGGAAGTATAGATCACATCCCGGTTGAAAGCCTATATTTCATTGGCCGGCTCCCGTAAGGGCGCATCTTGTATTGACATATCCTGAATAATCCAGTTATACTTCAAGAGTCGTACATGTAACTAAAATCAATAACATTTTGAAATGAGGAGGAAGGATATATGTTCTTTTTGTCTACTGTTTTAATTCGGAAAATGGGATAGACGGGAGAAGTCTACCCATTTATAGCTATTCCAACCGAAGAACAGTAGATCGAGAACGTCATTCTTCCTTGTCTTTACAATGACATATTGTAATGGGTAGGGTGTGTTCACCTTACCCATTTTTTGTTATATCTAAATTGAATAACGTTCTTTCCTATTGCTCTTCCGGTTGGCTTCAGAATTGAAACCTAAGGAGAGAGTAAGGATGAGTATTGTAAACGTAGAACAACTTAAGCATACGTATGGAGATAAACAACTTTTTAACGGATTGGATTTCCGTCTGCTGCAAGGAGAACACGCAGGATTGGTCGGAAACAACGGGGCTGGAAAATCAACACTGCTTCGCATGCTGACAGAAGAGATCATTCCGGATTCCGGTTCGGTTACCTGGCTACCGGGAGTAAAGGTTGGTTTCCTCCAGCAGCATCTAGATTTGAAAGCCGGAACAACGGTGTTGGAAGCATTACAGGATGTATTCCGTCATCTGTATGATCAGGAGCGCAAAATGCTTCAATTGGCTGCGCAAATGTCTTCTGCTTTAGGGGATATGGAATCACTATTAACACAGTATGGGAAGATTCAGAGCAGCCTAGAGCATAGTGGCTTCTATCATTTGGATTTACAAATTCAAGAGGTTGCTGCTGGACTAGGCATATTGGATCTTGGGATCGACCGTGATGTCAGTGAACTGAGCGGAGGCCAGCGCACCAAGCTGCTGCTAGGAAAGCTTTTGCTGGATCAACCGGATGTGTTGCTGCTTGATGAACCGACAAACTACTTGGATGATGTGCATATAGAGTGGTTAACTGCATATCTGAAACGTTATGAGTCAGCTTATCTCGTTGTGTCTCATGATGAGAAGTTCATGAATGAAGTAACGAGTACGATTTTCCATTTGGAGCATCAGACGATCAAGCGATATCCTGGAAACTATATCGCTTTTCAAAACCGATATGAGCTGAGCCGTAACCAATTGCAAGAAGCTTATGTACGGCAGCAGAAGGAAATTGGAAGGCTTGAAAGTTTTGTTCAGAAGAACCGAAACCGTAATGCCAAACAGGCGAAGAGCAGAGAAAAAATGCTGGACAAAATTCAGCGCATCGAGATCCAGAAAACAGCACCTAAACCCCGCTTTAAGTTTACAGTGAACAAAGAACCTGTTAACAAGATTATTGAGACAAAGCATCTTCAGGTTGGTTATACCCACCCACTGTTTAGTCCAAAAGATCTTATGATTAAGCGGGGGGAGAAGATCGCAATAACCGGTCATAACGGAATCGGTAAATCAACCATGCTAAAAACATTGCTTGGTAATATTGCGCCACTCAGCGGTTCTTTACAGATGGGCGATGGTGTTCATCCTGCTTATTATGCGCAGGAACACGAAGCTTATCAAGAGACGCCGCTTGAACATTTATGGAGCTATCGACCTGATCTCACACAAAAAGAAATCAGGCAGACGCTGGCGAGTGCCGGATTGACCGATAAGCATATAAGGCGTTCGATATCGATGCTAAGCGGTGGTGAACAGGCGAAGGTGCGATTGAGCAAGCTGATGATCACACCGGGCAATGTACTTGTGCTTGATGAACCGACCAACCATCTTGACGTCATCGCTAAAGAATCATTGAAAGACGCTTTATCCCAATATACCGGTACTATTGTGCTTGTCTCGCACGAGCCTGATTTTTATCTGGACTGGGTAACACAGGTGTGGTCTGTACAGGATTGGTGTTAATTTTGATCAATCACGTGATAAAATAACGAAAAGTGATAAATGGGCGGGGATTCGTCTATAATAAGGTTGACATCGTTCAATGTTATCCTTAAGATAACGATTAACTTGAATATTTTATGAAAAAGCAATGAAGAGAAAGAGTACTATGGTGATATCTTTGAACAGAGAGCTCCGGTAGCTGAAAAGGAGTAAAGAAGATCTGTGGGAATATGGTCTCTGAGCTGCGCATCGAACCCCGATTGGGATGTAGGCTGCGCCGGAACCCGCATCCGTTACCATGCTAGGGTATACTCGCGTAATTACGCGCCGTACCTGAAGAGGTGAATGCCGCGAGGCATTTATAAAATTGGGTGGTACCACGTGAGCAGAGCTCTCGTCCCTTTGGGATGAGGGCTTTTTTTGTTGTCTAAAAATTAAGGAGGAATTAAAGATGGCAAATATTTATATTGGCGGTGCATGGCCGTATGCGAACGGATCGTTGCACCTCGGCAGGCTTTCAAGTTTATTACCTGGTGATGTACTGGCACGTTATTTTCGCGCAAAAGGTGAGAAAGTACTATATGTTTCGGGCAGTGATTGTCACGGTACACCTGTGGCGGTTCAGGCTGAAAAAGAAGGCATATCACCGTCGGATTATGCAGGCAGGTACCATGATGAACTTCTGGAATGTTTCAATAAACTGGGGTTTTCGTATGATTTGTACACACGTACCGACACCGCCAACCACCATCAGGTAGTTAAGGAACTGTTCTTAAAGCTGCTCGACAACGAATATTTGTATAGAAAAACAATACAGCAATCCTACTGCGAGAGCGATGAGAGATTTTTGCCGGACCGTTATGTAGAAGGAACTTGTCCTGTGTGCGGACAACGGGCGCGAGGAGATCAGTGCGATTATTGCTCCACCTTGCTGGACCCTTCCGATTTGAGTGAGAGAACGTGCAAATTATGCGGATCAACTCCGGTAGAGCGGCCAACCGAACATTACTATATTGCTTTAACCCGATTACAGTCTGAATTGGAGGAGTATGCGGTTCATGCACAAGGATGGAGAGAGAACGCAAAGCAATTGACCAAAAGATATTTGGAGGAGGGGCTTCAAGACCGTGCAGCGACAAGGGACTTGTCTTGGGGAGTCGATGTTCCTGTCAGTGGATTCGAGGACAAGAAAATCTATGTATGGATTGAAGCCGTCAGTGGGTACTTGTCTGCTAGCAAACAGTGGGCTGAAGAAACGGGAGGTAACTGGGAGCAGTTCTGGCTTGAAGGGGAAGACAGCATTGTATCGTATTATGTACATGGTAAGGATAACGTACCTTTTCATACGCTGATCTGGCCTGCAATATTATTGGGGACTGGTGGACTTCATCTGCCGGATCATATCATTTCCTGTGAATACATGACACTCGAGGGAAAGAAATTCTCTACCAGTCGGAATTGGGCGGTGTGGGTTCCGAATTTACTGAGCCGGTATGATCCGGATACGATTCGTTATTTTCTCATTGCAAACGGACCTGAAAAGCGGGATACCGACTTCTCATGGAGGGAGTTCATTCACAGTCACAATGGTGAGCTGCTCGGTGCTTACGGTAATTTGGTGAACCGAACCTTGGCTTTTATTGTAAAATCTTTCGACGGAGAAGTTCCGGAAGGGGAATTGTCGGAAGAATGGCGAATTACGATAGAGAAACTGTATTTGAAATCCGGGGTACTTATTGAAGACGGAAAGCTTAAAGACGCACTGGAGTATATCTTTGCTGGTGTACGCAAGGCCAACAAGTATTTCGATGAACAAAAGCCGTGGATTCAAATAAAAGATCAGCGGGAGGCATGTGGACATACGTTATACAATTGCGTGCAGATCATTGCCAATCTATCGCAGCTGCTTCATCCATTCATCCCCTTTTCATGTGAGAAGGTAAGAAGGTTCCTGAATTTAGCGCAGCCGTCCTGGAAGATGATAAATGTACCCGTTCAGCAGAGTATAAGCGATCTAGAATTGCTGTTTGAGCGCATTGATGTCAGTCGGATCGAGGAGGAAACCAACCTCTTGAATAAACAGTTGCTGGATTCTAACTAGAAAAAAAGAGTGCTATGCTCATTTGGCAGTCCAGTAGGAGTAGGAGAGAAAAATAATGAATCGAATATGGTTTGTCATGTTGGTGCTTGTTACGACTTCGCTAATGCATTTTTATTCCTGGCACCGTTGTTTGGTGTGCTGTCAGGATGGCTTATGCTTGGAGAAATTGTAAAGTGAAACTGGACAGCGAAACAACCAATGAAGGTACGGGTTGAAGAAAAAGCTTAGACTGCATTTTGGTTGAAAGCCATGTTCTGCTATAATACTTTCATACATACAGATTAATGAAAATTATAGTTTGGGGGCTGCTGTGCTGATTAAAATGAACAAGTTTTATAAACTATGTATTGGTATCATATTGATTTTGGTCATTATTTATTTGGGGTCGCTTGTAAGTTTCGTTTTTAAACCCATCATTGCATTGTTCAGTCTGCTTATCGTTGTTCCAGTCTTGCTGGCAGGGTTCTTTTATTACTTGCTCCGTCCATTGGTTGATTTCTTGGAGAAGCGTAAGCTGAAACGTTCATTGGCTATTTTGCTTATTTATGTTGTGATCGCGATTTTGCTGGTCGCTTTTATTTGGGGAGTATGGCCTTCACTTAGCAAACAGATTATTGCTTTAAAGGAAAACGCACCAAGTCTGTTCATAGCACTAGCCAATGAGCTGGAGAAGTTGAAGGAGAACACGTTTCTTTCTAATCTATTCCCGGAAGATACCAACAGACTTGATCAAGTTACAGATTATTTGAATAAAGGTTTTTCATTTCTGACAAATTACATGACGGGATTGTTTTCTTTTGTCTCGAATTTCGCAATTATTTTGTTCACCTTTCCAATCTTCCTATTCTATATGCTAAAAGAGGGGGGAAAGTTTGGCCAGAAAATTGTTAGCTTCATGCCGAATCGTTTTCGTGACGAAGGAACCGAGATGATGAACGACATTGACAAGGTGCTAAGCAGCTTTATTATGGGTAGAGTTTTAGTTAATGTGGCGCTTGGTGTTCTGATGTATATTGGATTTATCATCATCGGTTTGCCTTATGCATTACTGTTGACCGTTATTGCGGTGATCATGAATTTTATTCCTTTTGTTGGGGCTATACTATCATCTGTACCGATTGTCATTATAGGATTCGTGCAATCACCTTCCGTAGCGATATGGTCCCTTGTAATTATTCTGGTTGCACAGCAAATCCAGGACAACCTCGTGGCACCTTATATTTTCGGTAAACAGCTGGATATACATCCGTTAACGACCATCATTTTGGTATTTGCCGGCGGTGAATTATTTGGAATTTTCGGGATCATCGTGATCATACCGGTGTACATGGTAATCAAAATCGTGGTCACTCGTATTTACGTCAGATTTTTCAAACAGAAATGGGAAGAAGCGTAGTAATATTTAAGAAATTCGCTTGGGTGAATGACCGATTTGGCGTTTCCTGGCAATTGATTTTTAACACGATGAGTTTATAAACCTGATCAAAAACACGTGCGTACATGCACGTGTTTTTTGATCTTGATGAAGAAATCATGATGATGGATGTGCCCTTTTACATATTGAGAGTATAAAAAAGTAAAAGCCGATTCGCCCAATCAATATGAATGGGAAATCGGCTTGAAACATATTAGGGATGCATTAATTAAAATCCTTTGTATTGAGGCTCTTCATTTTCTAGTTGTTGTACACGGCCTTGCACTTGTTGAACAATTTGGTCCGTTTGCTGTGCTGCATTTGTAAAAAGTGTTTTAGCCTCTTGGTTTTGGGTTTCCAATGCAAATTGTTCAAGGCTTGCTTGCGCGCTCTTCAAAGAAGCCAGGGTAGTTTTAACTTGGGAAGCAACTGTCATCGATATCACCTCCTTTCCAGGAGTTAACGATAGTTTCCTAAATAAATAACTATGTAACGAAAAGTAATATAACTCAGTTAGCCGTTAAACATTCATGGGAAAAATTGTATAATAAAAATTTTGAATTTATTTTGAAGATCAAGCACTGAATTGGTATGTCACTAAAAGTATTTCCTTTTACGGAAAAGAGTTATAAGTTTGATATTAGCTTTTTAGACAAATAATTTGATTAGTCCAAAAATGTGTTGATTGGAGGAGGAATCAAACTGTGCCGAACTGGCTAGAAATTGCATTGCGAACTTTAGTAGCCATAGTCGTCCTTTTTTTTATGACGAAATTATTGGGCAAAAGGCAAGTTTCCCAGCTTTCGTTCTTCGAGTACATTACAGGAATTACAATCGGTAGTTTGGCGGCATATATTTCTTTAGATTTGGAAGCAAATTGGTATCTGGGAATAATCTCTTTAGGAGTATGGGTCGCGGTATCTATTGGCATTGAATTTTTGCAGATTAAAAGCAAAAAGGCCAGAGATTTTATTGACGGAAAAGCTACAGTGCTCATTAAAGATGGAAAAGTATTGGAAGATAATTTAAAGAAAGAACGTCTCGCCACCGATGAATTATTGGAGCAGCTAAGAAGCAAAGACGTCTTTAAATTGGCGGATGTCGAATTTGCGGTAATGGAGCCAAACGGGGATATCAATGTGCTGCTCACCAAAGATAATCTGCCTTTGACGCCAAATCATCTTGGTATTAAAGTCGGACCTGAACCAGAGTCGCAAACTGTGATTATGGATGGAAAGATCATGGATGAACCACTGGCAACAATCGGATTAAGCCGGGCATGGTTAAATACCGAACTGGAAAAAACAGGAGTTGCTGTTGAGAATGTATTTTTGGGTCAAGTGGATTCTTATGGGCAATTTTATGTTGACTTGTTTGACGATCAGATAAAAGTACCAGAGCCTCAAATCAAGGCCACATTATATGCTACTTTGAAAAAATGCGAAGCGGATTTGGAGCTGTTCGGCCTGACAACACAAAATAAAAAGGCTAAAGAAATGTACGAGCAGTGCGCAAAACAATTGCAGTCTGTCATTACGGAAGTGAAGCCATGCTTACATCGTTAAATTTTCAAAAGGAGGTATTCAATTTATGTCAAATGAGAAAAAGAAAGAGCTGACTCCAACACAGCAGGAGTATCAAGAACTTGCTAATAAAAGAGAGCCAGCCAGACCGATTTTTCAAAACTGTATACGGGCTTTTATTTCCGGTGGCACAATCTGTTTAATTGGGCAAGCTATTCAGGAAATGTTCGTTCATTGGGCGGGATTTAGCGAGAAAGAGGCTAGCAACCCAACTGTTGCTGTTTTGATTTTGATCTCCGTTATTCTTACTTGTTTTGGCGTATACGATAAAATGGCGCAGTGGGCAGGAGCAGGTTCTGCCGTACCCGTTACGGGATTCGCCAATACGATGGCTTCCGCGGCGCTTGAGCATCGAAGCGAAGGATTTGTTCTGGGCGTAGGAGGAAAAATGTTTAAGCTTTCGGGTCCCGTTATTGTATTCGGTGTGGTTGCAGCTTTTTTTATCGGAATTCTGCATTTGATTTTTAATCCTGGCGCTATAGGAGGATCTTGAAAATGCTTAAAGGTCATCAGAGCTGGATTTTTGAAAACCGTCCATCCATTCTTGGCACCGCAACCGTTGTCGGTCCGTTCGAAGGACAAGGGCCTTTAGCCGAAGATTTTGATATCATTCATGGGGAATTGTCGTTAGGACAGGATAGTTGGGAAAAAGCTGAACGAACCTTGTTGGAAGAAGCGGCCAAACTCGCTATCGAGAATGCGGGATTAACGAAAGAGCAAATCAACTTTTTTCTCGGCGGCGATTTGATGAACCAAATTATCAGTACAAGCTTTGCTGCAAGAACGTTTGAGATACCTTATATCGGCATATTCGGGGCATGTTCAACCTCAATGGAAAGCTTAGCTGTAGCCGCTAATCTTGTTAATTCACGATCGGCCCAATATGCATTGTCCAGTGCATGCAGCCATAACTCAACGGCGGAAAAACAATTTCGTTATCCAACTGAATACGGCTCTCAAAAGCCTCCAACTGCACAGTTTACGGTAACTGGAGCCGGAGCGAGTGTTGTTTCGCAGTCAGGTAAAGGACCATACGTTACTTCCGCAACGATTGGCCGAGTTATCGACATGGGTATTACGGATCCGTTCAATATGGGTGCCGCGATGGCTCCTGCGGCGGTAGACACGATTCAGGCCCATTTCCGTGATTTTCAGATCGAGCCCGGACATTACGATCTGATCGTGACGGGCGACCTGTCTAAAGTGGGGTATGAAATCGCATGCGATTTATTTGAGAAACATAAAGTACCAATACAACAAACGGAATATAAAGATTGTGGAATGATGATTTACGACTACGAAAAACAGATGGTACAGGCTGGAGCTAGCGGCTGCGGATGCTCGGCGGTCGTTACGTATGGCCATCTGCTGAAACGATTGCGCAACCATGAACTAAACCGGATACTGGTTGTGGCAACTGGAGCGCTGATGTCACCGATATCTTACCAGCAGGGAGAAAGCATTCCGTGTATCGCACATGCAGTTTCGATCGAAAGGGAGATGGGGAAAATATGATTTTTCTGTGGGCGTTCGTGATTGGCGGTGCTATTTGCGTTTTCGGTCAAATATGCTTCGATGTTTTCAAGCTAACTCCTGCTCATACCATGACATTGCTTGTCGTTCTTGGGGCGATCGGGGACGGATTGGGTCTTTACGATCCATTCATCGAATTTGCCGGCGCCGGCGCATCTGTCCCGATTACAAGCTTCGGTAATTCTCTTGTGCATGGTGCCTTGGAGGAAATCAAAAAAGACGGCTGGATCGGCATTGTTACAGGCATTTTCAAAATTACTAGCGCGGGCATTTCCTCAGCCATTATCTTTTCATTTTTGGCAGCTTTGTTTGTTAAGCCCAAGGGATAATTCGGTATGTATGTTATGACGAAGAAGTTCAACAAGGACGAAATGTTATCGGCTTTGTGGATCGATACAATAACTCCCATCTTGGCAGCATACCAAGTTGGGAGTTTTTATAATTTTCTCGGAAGGATTGCTCTTTCTTTTTTAAAGTAACCAACATAGAAATATGAAGTTTCGTTTTTTCTTTATAAACAATTATGTTAGAATAATCATATTATTAAAAGCTAATAAGTAATCTACGCAACTACATCGGAGGGAAATATGGAGCTCATACATTCATCGGAAGTACAACACATGATTGATAAGCTGACGGATCAAGATCTTTACATACATCTTGAGCTAACTACGGGAGCGTACGCTGCCCATTACGATAGTTCCAAACATCCTGCCGCCAACTTTATTACGAATGCGAAGATCCGGTTTTCACATGGATCGATTTCCGGAAACGGACCTTATCGTGTCGGATTAAAAATAGAGCAAGGATGGGTTTACGCGGAGGGGCTTACTCATTTTGAAAAGAGTGAGACTGAGCGGCTGATCATGGCAGGCCATGACAGCCAAGGCAAGTTGGTCGTAGCCTTACAACTAAGCCGGGAACCCTTCTAAATGGAACAGGAGATGAGAAACAACATGGATAATAACGTTCTGGTCGTGCTGCCGCATCCGGATGATGAGTCATTTGGTGCATCTGGAACACTTGCAAAGCTCGTTCAACAAGGAACGCGGGTAACTTATGCATGCTTGACTTTGGGAGAGATGGGACGAAATATGGGTGTCCCGCCATTTGCGAGTCGGATCACCCTTCCCTCTGTTCGTAAGCTGGAGCTGGAAGAATCCTGCCGGGCTATCGGAATTCAGGACTTGAGAATGCTTGGATTTCATGATAAAACGATTGAATTCGAGCCACATGAAGTACTGGATGGAACGATTGAATCGCTCATCAATGAATTGAATCCTGCACTGATTATTACTTTTTATCCGGGATACAGCGTTCACCCCGACCATGATGCAACGGGGGCTGCTGTTATCCGAACCATTCAAAAGCTTCCTGAAGAACAGCGTCCTGTCGTACACTGTATAGCCTTCGCTAAGAACTGTGAACAGCATATCGGGAAGGCGGATGTGGTTAATGATGTGACCGGCTTTATTGAGCACAAGATGAACTCCATCAAAGCACATCGTTCCCAGTTCCAGGTTGCAGACTTACTGGGAAGTAAACATCCGAGCCCTGAAGAGATTAACAAGCGTTTTGGCAATGAAGCTTTCTGGACCTATCGTTTTAAATAATATAGAAGTAAGGGATAAGCACTCTAGCCATATATAGATTGTACCTAAAAAACACGCCCAGACTCCAATCTGCGCGTGTTTTGTGTTCGATTAAGTACAATTTTCACAATTGAATATTCCAAAAATATCAATTTTATGGTAGAATTATATGCGAACGGTTGTTCCTTGATTCCTTTAAATAGAAACATGAACCAGAGGAAGGTGCGACTTGATGTCTGACTCGCATTTAGAAATTGACGAGGTAATTAAATTTATCCATAAGCATATTTTTGACCCGCTTTCGTTATCCCGTTTGGCTAAGCATGTTGCATATAGTCCGTACCATTTCTCGCGTATATTCAAGGAAAGAATGGGGCTTTCACCCTTATATTATGTATCCTCTCTACGGTTACAGAAAGCAAAAGATTTATTGCTTCAAAGTGATTTAAGTGTTCGTGATATCGCTTTGGAAATCGGACAACAAAGTTTGGGGACCTTCACTACACGGTTTACGGAACGGGTTGGCATGTCGCCGTCGCAATTCAGAAATTCAACACTGCAAGCATCCAATCATTTTTCCTTATTGCAAAAGCTTAATACTTGGACGCCTGAAAATCTAATATCCAGTCCATACGGAAGAGTAGAAGGTACCGTTCATGTAGTGAAGCCGTTTGCAGGTGTTATTTTGATTGGATTATTCCCCAAACCTATCCCCGAAGGCCAACCACTGTATGGAACACTCTTATCATCTTTAGGTTACTTTTGCTTCGCAGACGTAAACCCGGGCACGTATTATCTAATGGCTACCTCCATTTCCTGGAACATGAAGGCTCTGGATTTTTTGCTTCCTCAAGCAACTTTACGCACCCGTTCGAGAGACCCAATCGTTGTTAAAGCTAGGATGTCCGTGCCCTATCAACAAGTTACGCTGTATCCACCCCGGTTAGATGATCCACCAATTTTAATATCCCTGCCTCTATTAATGCAAAATTTTCTTAGCCGGATCTCAACTAACCTAAATAGTTAAAATCCTTGAGCTGTAAGTTCAATGGATGAGTCATTTCTTATAGAGAACGCTTTAGCTAAGACCTTTGCGAACGAAGTATAGCAATTGAGAAGAAATCATGGCATCGTAGATGTGTTATATTTTGAAACAACAGCTCAGAATCACATTCAAGAACACAAATTAACGTTGAGGTGAGATGAATATGGCACTACAGTCGGACAAAATTTTTGTTAATTTACCCGTAAAAGATTTGAATAAATCCGTTGAATTTTTTACGAAAATCGGATTTGAGTTCAACCCTCAGTTTACAGATGAGAATGCGACCTGCATGGTGATCAGTGATCATATATTTGCCATGCTACTAGTGGAGGATTATTTCAAAACCTTCACGAAAAAAGACATTTCAAATGCAGCCAAAACGACAGAAGTTATCATTGCCTTATCTACAGAGAGTAGGGAGCAAGTGGATGAAATCGTCAATAAAGCGCTGGCTGCAGGTGGCGAGAAATCCAATGATCCTGTCGACCATGGATTTATGTATAGCTGGAGCTTTCAGGATATAGACGGTCATATGTGGGAAGTTCTGTATATGAATTCTGGTGAAGTTGAACAAGGATAATTTTTGCAGGATCATTTATTTTTAAGGCTTTGTTAAATCACATGCATTGTTGATATTTTATTTTCACGAACGTTTGTTCTATAGTTAGGGTGATATCATTGTACGGAGATGATTACCCATGGATTTAAAGGAATTGAAGAAGCTTGCTGATGCACTCGACGATAGCGGCAAACGAGAGCTCATTCACTTTTTACAGTCCCGAACCAAGGGAATGTCAGCTCCGATAGGTGTGAAATCCAGGAACAAATGCATAAACATGGGCATGCCTGCCCCCATTGCAACAATTGTTCTGCTGTGCGATTTGGCAAATATGTTGTTAAAACACGCACTGGAGAAGTCAAACGGCAACGTTACCACTGTAAATCCTGCCTTCAAACATTCAATGACCTGACGAATACCCCACTTCAGCGGACACGAAGACCTCATATCTGGGCTCGGTTTATCGAATGCATGATTGAGGGCTATTCACTCAGGAAATGTGCTGAGGAACTGCATGGTGAGGTAACGCATATGTTACCTTGTTTTACTGGCGGCATAAAATTCTTGCTGCTCTGAAGCAAATTCCAACTGAAGCATTCCAGGGCATCGTCGCAATGGACGAAATGTATTTCTTGTTCTCTGAAAAGGGCAAAAGAAACATCACCGAACGTAAGCCTCGTAAACGCGGCGGCAAAGCCAAACATCGTGGCATCAGCAGCGACCAAGTATGTGTACTGGTTGCCCGTGACCGTCAGAAGATGACATTCTCTGGCGTTCTTGGGCGTGGACGTATACGAACATCGAAATTGGACGAAGCTATCGGCGGTCATTTATCTGATTCAATCGTTCTTTGCACTGATTCGTGGAGGGCATTCAGCTCCTATGCGAATACGAAGGGCTTGGCTCATTACCGTTTCAAGTCCGATGGGAAACAGCGTGTGAAAGGCGTTTACCATATCCAAAACGTCAACAGTTACCACAGCCGCCTAAAAAAGTGGAT
This sequence comes from Paenibacillus uliginis N3/975, assembly GCF_900177425.1. NCBI lineage: Bacteria > Bacillati > Bacillota > Bacilli > Caryophanales > Paenibacillaceae > Paenibacillus > Paenibacillus uliginis. The sequence goes on from NZ_LT840184.1 coordinate 2,419,672, forward strand.
AGACCGCTTCAACGGCGTTGCAACGAAGTATCTGCAACATTACTTGGCTTGGTTTCGTTATTTGGACAGCAAGGAGTTTGAGAATACGGCGTCGAACAAGAAGAATATGTTGGTCAACTCTTGCCTGTTTACTGTAACGGACACGAACGTCAAGCTTCGGCGTAAAGCTTTTTCTTGTTGAACCGGCAGTAATGGTTAATAGGTAGTTTAGTTATCTTGTGTAATTAAATACGCAATCTATAAGAAATTACAACATTTGTTGCATGCTATGATATAAAAAACTTCGCACAATGAAAGGAGAAATCGTAATGACAACAAACAATATCAGTGAACCAGAGAATGGTAATGCCCTTACTCCACAAAATCCGTCTACACTTAATCCTGCAATGGCACGCTTGAATGTCTTCGTAGGGAAATGGAATACAGAGGGTTTGATTAAAGCGAGTCCGTCCGGGCCAGCTACGCAGTTGAAAGCAGTAGATACCTACGAATGGTTGCCCGGGGGTTATTTTATAATTCATCATGTTGATGGCCATATGGGGAAAGATGAGGTCAAGGCTATTGAGATCATCGGCTATGATGCTTCCAGTCAGACTTATACAACACACTCGTATGATAACCATGGTAATATCAGTGCATACCAAGCGAACCTACACGACAGTACCTGGACAATTTTGGGCAAATCGGAGCGATTCACAGGTATGTTTAGTGATGATAGCACCACGTTAACAGGTAGTTGGGAGCTGTCAACCGACGGAAAGAATTGGGTACATTGGATGGAGATCAAGTTGACTAAAGTCATTTAGCTGAAAATCCCCCTACTACCTTATATTTACTTGGGGTTTGAATACGAAATCAGTATCAATACACCGCCAAAAGCAGCATGCCTATTCACTTAACTAACGGATACGATAGTTCAAAAACCGCTCTTTTTCTTTGAGCGGTTTTTCTATGGTCCAAAATCAACATTATGATTTAACATAGCCATTTTTAAAAGCTCTGTTCATTAATAATGTTGATAATGAAGAAAAGAAATAGGACCTGTTGGAGGTCCTATTCCTTGGTTGAATTTTATGAATGTGATGTTAACGGAAATAAAAACGGTTTTGTTTCATCTTCTAATAATGGACGGACGAACAATGTATCATCACTCTCTGTTATGAATTCTGTATAGATGTTCTTATTATCATAATCAGGTGTGAAATGGAAATGAATGATTTCCGTATCAGCAGAAACAATGTGATTTAATATTGAATCTAATTCAACTCTTTTTTTGCTGATTATATCAAAAATATGAAGATGATGATCCTCTTGTTTATACATAACAATGACATCATCCTCTTCAATGTAATAAATCGCGTCATTAAATGCCAGGATAAAGTAAAACATTAGTAGAGATTCATTATTCTTCACCCCAAATATAGAAGATACAGGTATTCTTTCAACGGAAAATTCCTCCATCATTTGGAAATCATTTGTATTATTCGTATCTAACTTGCGTAAGTAATGTGTTTTATCTGGTCGTTTTTTTAGATCTGAAACGTTTAATGAAAAACTACTTTCTTGTACTTTTACAAATCCAAATTTAGGATAAAAATCTAGAACGGATTCATTTGCAAATAAGTAGATAAAGTCGTATTCATTTTCGTATTTTTCAATGATGTGGTTCATCAGTTTCCCAGATAAACCTTGATTACGATAATCAGGATGCGTCATTACCGTGCCAACTTGTATAGCTTTATATTCTTTACCATTAGATACAACCGTCATTTTAGTTATGGAGGCATTTGCGATCACTTTATCTCCATCAACGTATGAATAACAAATATAGTTGTCGTTCCAACACCCTTTTTCGTACCACTTTTTAAAATCAATCTCAAAGATCATTTTAGCTAATTCGGTAAAGCTTTCCTTATAGGTTTCATGTTCTTATAGTCATTTATTAACTGATAATCACTCATAAGAAAACCTCTATTCTTTATTTAATACGGAATCTCTCTCATTTCCTCTATAACACGAATAGGTTGATTATGTAAGGGAGTGAGCGTCTCTAATGATATACCCCTCACCAAGTTCAATCTCAGAGAAACCAGACATATGTCGGGCTTGGAACTGGATGGAGGTCTTCCCGCCGACTATTAGAATATTTTGGATATCTGAAGCACCTTCAGCGGGGAGAGCAAAAGATTTAACATAAGGATAGCATTCGCGAAGAGTAGTGTGTATCGCGTTTACGTGATGATCATGTTCACTTCTTCCCATGAGATTTAGGATGATTGCCCCATGGGAATCCAACTTCTCTGATGTCATCTTAAAAAATTCCCACGATGTTAAATGCTGCGGTGTTCCTTTATCGGTAAACGCGTCTAAAATAATGAAGTCATAGGCTTCCGGATCTTCACCCTCGAGAATTTGACGTCCATCGGCAACAATGACATTATCCCCGTTGTACCCGAAGTACTTTCTGCTTAACTCCACGATTCTAGCATCGAGTTCTGCGACTTTACATCGTTTATCCGCACAATAACGCGGGATAGTCCCAATCCCATGCCCGATTACAAACAAGTCTTCGAAAGACGGGTCATTCAACTCCATGAGATGGATCATGGCTCGGGGATATTCAAACAAGATACGTTCCGGATGATTAAGATCCAGAGCGCCCTGTATCGCCTCATTAGAAAACTGTAATACTCGAAAATTCCCATTCTCACCATACAATTTTGGAGTGTCCAGTACAGTGATTTCTTGATCGTTAACATGATCCTTATACAGTAAATGCAAATGATTGAACTCCTTCAAAAATATGATACATCGATCATAATTTCCTTTGTAATGTGTATTGGAACCTTACTGCCAATCCATCTGGTTACTCTTTTATGGTGTCGTCACATATCGTCGTCATTTCTTTATCCTCTATAAGCAGAAATAATATATCAAGAAGCTCTTTACGCTGCTTAGAATTGAGTTTTTTAATTAACTTATCAGCGATATTTGTTTGTATGTCAAGGATTCCACTAATATTGTTTTCTGCCAGCTCCGTTAGCTGGATAAGGGTTGCCCGTCGATCTGTTGGGTCGGGGGTGCGAACTAGAAGATTTTCTTTTTCCAGACCATCAACAAAATCAGTAACCGTACGTGCCTTAACGCCCAACTTAGCAGCTAATTCGTTCATACGAATCTTTCCTGCTTCTGAAACGATAGAAAGTACTTGTAAACGCGGACCCGATATGTGAAATGGTGTGTTGAGAGCGGATAATTGCGACATAAATTCCCTTTGGACAGAATGTGTCGCTCTGATCAATACGTGAATGACATCAATCGCTTGAGGATTGTTTGTGTTAATATTCATTATTTTTTAGCTCCTTGGTTTGTTGTTGATTCATGGCTCAATTCATTTCCGATCTCTTGAACATAATAATATATTATAGACGGAATAATGAAGTTAAGCTAACGGAGCACTTCTTTTTACTTGACACGGATTAATTGGGACAAGTCATCTATTATCGGGTTTGCACATATCAGAATTAAAAGAGCTGTTTAACTAACATTCATAAAAAAAGAGGGGCTGATCCAAAGTAACAGTTGGAGAGCCCCTTTATACATTTGTATGATACCTATTATTCTGTTTGAATCTTTCCTTATCGCGGATCGAGCTGGACCATCGCTTGTTTACCGCTCAATTGAATGCCGGTTTTTTTAATACCCACTTCTTTCAGATCTTGAATCAATTCCTCTAAAAGAACCTTGGCTTTGGCCCCTTCTTTACCTTGCACTCGGACAACTAGTGCTACAGAATTTCCGGCACGGAGAAGTTTATCCGCTTGAGTTCTCTTCGTATCATAATCATGTTCTTCAATATTTGGAGTTAATCGTATTTCTTTGAGTTTAGCGGGCTGCTCTTTCTTGCGAGCTTGTTGGCGTTCTTCCTTAACCGTTCCTGATGATATCAGACGGCAAGGCGGAGGACTGCTGAATAGGGAAGTGCAGACAAGGTCCACCTTTAACTTCCGAGCCAGCTCAAGCGCCTCTGTAGTTGGAACAACTCCTAAATTTTCTCCATGGATCCCAGTAAGTTCCACTTCTGCGGCTTTAATCTTTTCGTTCTTAATCATGTATTCACACATGCCTCTCACTCTAAACTGTGAGTTAATCATACCGCTGGGAGGTAGTAAGATCAACTCTTGACCATAATAGTGATTGAATGTAATTCAAAGGAATGAACAAACATAAATGATATGTGTTTATTTATATGTAGACAGAAAACGAAAAAGTCCACAAAAAAATCAAATGAACTATTGTAATTTTATAGACAAATGAATATACTGTCTACATATTGAAGCTGTGGAGTCGACACATGGTTTTATCATAATGTTATTGGAGTCTGCAGGTTGATGTTGAGGTTGATTCATGTATTCTTAAATCAAAGGAATGATAAGTTGTGTTAAAGAATCGTTATGTAAGAACGATCATCCTATCCAGGGTGTTTCTTCAGCTTGGAATATGGATACGAAATTTTGCAATACTGCTATATGTAACAAATTTAACGAATAATGATCCGTTGTATGTTTCACTTATTTCGGTTGTTGAGTACGCGCCGATCTTCATTTTTGCCATTATAGGTGGAACGTTTGCTGATCGATGGAGACCCAAACGGACCATGGTATGGTGCGATATGCTATCCGCCATATCTGTGTTGATCGTTCTGCTCGCTCTTGTATATGGAGGATGGTACGCACTGCTGCTGGGTACGCTCGTATCCGCCAGTTTGTCTCAATTTTCGCAGCCCTCTGCGATGAAATTTTACAAGGAACATGTGCCTGGTGAGCAGGTTCAAAGTGTCATGGCACTGTCTCAGTCCTTAGTGGCCGTCTTTATGGTTCTCGGTCCCGTATTAGGCTCATTTATTTTTCTGCAATACGGCATTGAGATTTCTCTTGGTTTAACTGCACTTATGTTTCTCGGATCGGCACTCGTATTAACCAGACTTCCTCGGGATAAAAAAGATACGTTAGCCGATGCCAACAACAATTTTGTCGGAGAAATGAAAGATGGATTGAAGTATGTATGGAATAACGTTCAATTAAGAACGTTAAGCGCAACATTTGCGGCCAGCGGACTGGCGGTTGGTCTGATCCAGCCCTTGATGCTGTTTATTACGATTGAAAAGCTTGGGCAAGACAAAACGTTTCTACAGTGGCTGCTTATGGCGAATGGTGCTGCCATGCTCGTAGGAGGCGTCGCTATTATCGGATTGGCTTCAAAAGTGAAGCCTCACATTTTACTTTCGATCGGTTTGGTTGTTAGTGCTTTGGTGACTGTTGGTATCGGATCTTCCACGGTAGTTATCTGGACCATAGTCTTTGAGGTGATTAGCGGATTTTTTTATCCATGTATTCAAGTCGGCATCCAAACACTTATAATGAAAAATACAGAAGCCTCATATATCGGCAGAGTAGGAGGAGCCATAACGCCGGTATTCATGGGGATGATGGTTCTAGGTATGTCATTCTCTGGTTATCTGAAGGGACAGTTTTCACTGTTTATCGTATTTAGCATAAGTGCAGGTTTATTTATTTTGGGTTCGTTGGTATTAGCTCCTCTGTTTCGGAAAAACGAAAATATTCACGAACAAGCATTTTGAGAAGAACAAAATCATAAAGAGCTTTCCCTAAGGTCAGCTAGAATTTCTTATTCACGATGTGAGGGTTAACGGACATGATCTGTTCAGCTATATCCCAGAGTCTGGGTAAGTAATGAATGACCTTCTCAGCCCGATCAAGCAGGATATCTGTAGAGGTAATGCCAAGGTCTGCAATGATCTCCTCAAAGGCCGGTAATAATTCATGCTGTAGTTCAGGTGAACCGTCAGCTGCCAATATTTTATGACATCGGGCAAAGGTAGCAACGATCCAGAAAACGGCTTCGTGATGGAAGCCGGTCTGTATTAATTTGAGGCTTCCATCAATGGCAATCGGCCGTGCCGAAGTGGTAATGTCAGTACTGAAGAAGAACGGTGTCTTGGCCACTTTTGCTGCAACGTCGAAAGTACGAGCCAGTTGTCTAACATGATAATCGACTCGCCGAGGTGTCATAAGATGACATCCTAGCAGTTCCAACAATTCCTGGTAAATATCCATATGACCGTAACTGATTAGCACCTCTCGAGCAGCAAGGTACCTCAGCCTAACCGTGGGGTTGCGAAGTGCAGCCACCAGGAGAACATGCGTGGTTACACCGGTTGGAAATAGCCATGAGGTGATCCGGTCAAAGAGGGGGGCCGATGTATCGATCGTCTTCAGCCCGATTTCGATTCTTTCCCGTGCGTTCCCACACCTGCGGTGCACCCAAGCCCACTCCGCGAAGTGCTGCGATACTTGTATCTGAAGTTTACGCAGATGTCCTGTTGGATCCGAGATAATACTATCCATACGGAAGCTACCTGCCAGATGATAGGAAGTTAGAACTTCTTCGGGAGACTCTAGTTGCTTCCAAGATAAATAAGTGACCTCCACGAGTGCTCCCTTATAATCAAACTTCCCGAGTTTAATGGGGGGAGCGTCCGCTTCAGTTACAATCACAACATCAATATCTGATGATGCGGACAATTCCTCGTCTTCTGGTTGACCTACAGTTGAACCACTGAAATAAGCCCCGCGGAAGCCTTTATCTTGAGAAGCGTATTGATCAACCCATTCAATAGCAGCCTTACGCGCAGCTCCGACTTTCAAGTGAATCATCCTCCTTTTGGATCTCCAATGACCTTGGTCAGCCGAATTTAGAGATTGCACCAATGAGAAAAACTACACATTAATACGCTATGACATTCTTCAAGGCTTAAGACGTTTTTATGATGAGCTGAAATATCAGAAGAAATATCGGACTGTTTGGAGAAATGTTCAATAACATAACTTCTTTTATATAGGGGAGTTTTTTCATCATAGGTTATAATGCTATAATAGGGTTGTAAAATTCATAAAGAAAGCGGGAACAGCATGGGTCGTAAATGGAATAATATCAAAGAGAAGAAAGCCTCAAAGGATGCAAATACAAGTCGTATTTATGCAAAGTTCGGGGTTGAAATCTATGTAGCAGCAAAAAAAGGTGAGCCAGATCCAGAATCTAACCGCGCCTTAAAAGTTGTACTTGAGAGAGCAAAAACATATAACGTACCTAAAGCTATTATTGACCGCGCCTTGGATAAAGCTAAAGGCAGTGCGGAAGAAACGTATACAGAGCTTCGGTACGAAGGTTTTGGACCGAACGGAGCCATGGTCATCGTAGATACATTGACGAATAACGTCAACCGTACAGCTTCTGATGTTCGTTCCGCATTTAATAAAAACGGCGGAAACATGGGTGTGAGTGGATCTGTCGCGTATATGTTTGATGCGACCGCTGTTATTGGTGTTACAGGCAAGAGCTTGGATGAAGTATTTGAGCTGTTGATGGAAGCTGATGTAGAGGTTCGCGATATCATGGAAGAAGATGAGTCTGTCATTGTATATGCGGAACCGGATCAGTTCCATGAGGTGCAAGAAGCGTTCAGAAACGTTGGTATTTCTGATTTTACCGTTGCTGAATTAACGATGCTTGCGCAAAACTATGTTGAACTTCCTGCAGATGCCGTACCACAATTCGAAAAATTGATTGATGCTCTGGAAGATCTGGAAGATGTTCAGCAAGTGTATCATAACGTGGATTCTGAAGAGTAAATCTGATGAATTAATATTATGATAAATGTCTCCTCATGAATGAATTGAAAAATTCATAATGAGGAGGTATTTTTTATACTGTTGGAAGAAGAGGAGAAACACCTACATAATGAATTTACATATTACTAAAGAACTAAATAAAAATGATAAGTATCATATTAATAATCAGCTTTATGAGTTTAATTTAAAGAATTTCCCAGTAGATTTAGGTGGGAGATACCAAGAAATTAATTTATTTCTGAAGGATGAAAATGGCAAGGTTCGCGGGGGAATATTAGGTGAAATTTGCTGGAATTGGTTAGAGATTCATACTTTTATAATTGATGAAGACATGCGTAAATCGGGTTATGGAACTAAACTATTATTAGAAATAGAACAAATAGCTTTGGAGACGAGTTGTGACTTCATAAAAGTAGATACTTTAAGTTTTCAAGCATTAGATTTTTATAAAAAACACGGGTTTCAAGAGTTTGGTACCCTTGATAATGTCGGAAGAGATTTTAAGCATTACTATCTAAAAAAAGATTTATAGACAGTTTAATGATTGCATTAATTGAAAACACCTATAATAAAAGAAAAAAGCTCAGATAATTAACTCTGAGCTTTTTTCTTTTATTAAATTCATGTTGACCCTGACATTAGTGTCATCGTTTATAATCAGATTAGACCCATACAATTACAATTGGAGGCATGACACTTGAGAATTGGAGAACTCGCCAATCGAACCGGAGTCAGCATCCGCTCTCTTCGTTATTATGAGCAGCAGGGATTGCTTGCTCCCAAACGGCATGATAACGGATATCGTGAATATTCCTCATTCATGATTGAACAAGTGCAGACTATTCAATTTTACTTGAAATTAGGTTTGACTACTGAACAAATCGCCGGCTTTCTGAATTGCGTGTTGATGAACAAAGAAGCATTTTGTAAAGAGGTTCTTCCGGTATATCAACAGAAACTGAAAGAAATTGATGATCAAATCAAGCAGCTTGAGAGCATAAAGTCAAATCTGGAGGAACGCATAAGTTCGATTATTGAAGAACATCCAGCCAGTGAAATCAATTCCTTGAAAGTGGGATGTAACAATGAATGAGCCAACGATTCACATTATAGGTATATCCGGAAGTCTCCGTAACGGTTCGTCTAATACGAATCTGTTACGTGCAGCTGCCACTTTGGCTCCTAAACATGTTAAGTTGACGATTTTCGATGGATTAGGTGATCTTCCGCATTTCAATCCCGAAATCGACGGAGAGGAAGTACCGGAAGCTGTGATCGATTTTCGGACACAACTTAAGGCCGCTGACAGCGTGTTAATTAGCACACCGGAATATGCAAGTGGTGTGCCAGGCGTTCTTAAGAACGCGATTGACTGGACGGTGTCATCGAGTGAGTTATATAACAAACCGACAGGTGTGCTGAGTGCCTCACCACATCCTTCAGGCGGTGAAAATGCTCATGCGTCACTTTTAATGACTCTGAATATGTTGAATGCACATATAGTCTCTGGGGGAACGATGTGTATTCCACAAATAAGTTTGAAAATGAATGCAGCGGGAGACATCACGGACAATGGTTTGGCAAAGGAAATAATAGCAGTGCTTCATGCTCTGGAAAAAGCTTTGAATACCGAGTTATAAACAATTTTATTTACAAAGGGGATAGCAGAATGCTTGAGACAATGACAAAAGAGAATTTTTCAGAACTCATCGACAAAGGTTTAACGCTGGTTGATTTTTGGGCGCCTTGGTGCGGACCTTGTAAAATGCAGCTTCCCATTGTGGAAGAGCTTTCCGTCGAACTACAAGATTCTATAGTCATCGGTAAAGTGAATGCAGATGAAGAGCCCGAGCTCTCTTCTAAGTATGGCGTGATGGGTCTTCCGACACTGATTCTATTTAAAAACGGCCAACCGGTGGAAAAACTGGTGGGCTTGCAGCGGAAAAATTCCATTATAGGCAAAATCCAAACTCACCAATAAAAGTACCCCTTCATGTTGCAAATAGGCGAAGATTTCAGTATGATTTACATGACAAATGAAATGCTTATGTGTGACTGGCGGAACATGGGGAACCATGAGGGAGCACATGAATGGCAGCGGCCGTACGCCTGGGCAGAGGTAAGGAGTTTCTTTCTCCTTGCCTCTTTTATTTTTGAGATAAGCAAGCTTAGACTTCGGGGTGAACTGCATCCTTATCTCGCAAGAATAAACTACCGCTATGAGCGGTAAAATGGGGGATATGCCAATGTTGCAAACTAAGAAAATAATGCTGCTCGGTTCGGGAGAACTAGGAAAGGAAGTTTTGATCGAAGCTCAGCGTCTGGGAGTTGAGACGGTAGCGGTTGATCGTTACGCTCATGCACCTGCCATGCAGGTAGCCCACCGTCATTATGTGATCGATATGCTGGATGGTGAGCGGTTGCGGGAAATTATCGAACAGGAAAAACCGGATCTTATTGTACCCGAGATTGAAGCATTAGCGACTTCAGAGCTTTTAAAACTGGAGGAAGAAGGCCATCGGGTCATTCCAACAGCCCGCGCTGCGAAGCTGACGATGGATCGGGAAGGGATTAGACGTCTTGCATCAGAGAAACTGGGCCTGCCAACAGCCGGTTATAAATTTGCTGACACGTATGATCAGTTTGTTCAAGCGGTAAAGGAGATGGGGTATCCTTGCGTTATCAAACCTCTGATGAGTTCTTCAGGAAAAGGACAAAGTGTTTGCCGTGAAGAGAAGGACATTGAACAGTGCTGGAACGTAGCAATGGAAGGTGGCCGGGTTCAGAACGGGCGGGTTATTATTGAGGAGTTCATCTGCTTTGAGTCTGAAATCACACTGCTCACGGTTCGTTCCGTAAACGGAACAAGCTTCTGCGCACCAATCGGACATATTCAAGAAAACGGGGATTACATTGAGTCCTGGCAGCCGCATGATATGACAGAGGATCAGATTAAAGAAGCTAAGCATATTGCTGGAGCCATAACAGACGAACTAGGCGGATATGGTCTGTTTGGTGTTGAACTCTTTTTAACGGAGGATAAAGTTTATTTCAGCGAAGTTTCTCCGCGGCCGCATGATACTGGACTAGTGACACTCGTAACGCAAAATCTTTCTGAATTTGCATTACACGTCCGTGCGATCCTCGGTTATCCAATCCCTGAAATTGTACTTATGACGCCGGGAGCCAGCCGTCCATTGAAAGCAAGCCTTGAACTCGAACACTATTGTATTACCGGTGTGGAGAAGGCATTATCGGTCCCGAACACGCAGGTTCGTGTATTTGGCAAGCCGGTTACAAAGGCAGGTCGGAGAATGGCGGTCGCTTTATCAACGTCCGATTCGGTTGAAAATGCACGGAAACAGGCGAAATTGGCACTTGATGAGCTTGCTGTTGTAGAATCTTAACTATACGTGGTTTTTTGAAAAGTATCGGAGTTCGTTTCTCTTGACGGTGTCATTAAATGAAATGCTATGGTTGAGATAGAGCTGTGTGAGTGTTGTAGTCTCCGACACTTGCACAGCTCTTTTAAGACTTTACAATCTCTTCAACTAACAAGTATATTAAGTTATTATTACTTAAAAAATTGGGGGATGGGTGAACAATGAAAACATATCTGTATTTTGTTCGTCATGGAATTGCTCCATTTTCTTTGGAACTTGAGCGCTCGGGAGGTGCGAGCTTGAACGATCAAGGGAAATCTGATGCTAAAAGAGTAGCAGAGCTGTTAAGAGATGAAGGAATTGATGTGATCGTCTCCAGTTCGTATAACAGGGCAAGAGAAACAGTAGCTCCACTTGCTGAACTGCTACAGAAAGAGATCATTTTGTATAACGAGCTTATTGAAAGACCAATTGGTACTTTGAATGAAGCTGTATCCGATGAGGAGCTGTTAATAGGAATTGAACAATCTTTTATCGATATAGATTATTGCATGCCCGAAGGGGAGACAACGCGACAGACGCAGGATTGGGCTATACCGATCATTATGCAACTGCTCTCGGAATATAAAGGCAAGAAAATCGCGCTTGGTACCCACGGAAATATAATGACGATCATATTGAATTATTTCGATTCTAATTATGGCTTTGAATTTTGGAAGGGGACAAGCAAACCTGATATTTATAAATTGGAATTCCAAGATAATCACCTGAGCCATGTTCAGCGGTTGTGGAGTCCCGCATAAAGCAAACAATTATTAAGGGACCCTATTTTGCAATGGCCTACGGTGGACTCCATGACGATCATGTGGGAAACATCTGAGCCGGCATCCTCCAGAGTAGATGTTCTGTTAGCAGAGAGAATCCATAGTGGATATCAAGGTAATTACAAAAAACCGGAGCAAGTGATCACAACCGTCTCTAATGAAGGGCATTCAAAAATTCACCAGCTCACAGTGAACGGCCTTGAAGCAGGGACGGTTTATTTTTACCAAATACATTCAGGTAACGGACAAAGTGTGCGACTACATCTGGTATTAATCAATTAAATCTAACAATCGGCATAAACGGTATAAATAGTACCCGCCGCGAAGTTGTTCTTGGTTTATGTTGTTCAGGTACGCCAGCGAATCTTGAGCGATTTTTTTCGCATGCTCCAGATCGTTATGATCCATTGCCCCGATCGCTTGTTTAAGCCCCACTAAGTCATATGTATAGACAGCCGGCCGCAAGGTGCGAAGCAGGATGATTTTACGAATTTGAGATTGATTAAATATTCGGTACCTATTTCGTGAATCTCGTGAAGAAGTGATAAGTCCGATCTTTTCCCAGTATCGGATTGTTGAACTTGGGATGTTCGTCGCAGCAGAGACCTCCCCGATGGTCATCCATTCTTTGCTTCCACCTGAATCCAGGAAGTTAAGTTCATTAGACGCCAAGACGTGAAATGTTTCTTCAGCCAGAATTGTATCACGATACAGGTTGGCCTGAACTTGGTTAACCAATCGGAGTGCAGTATCCACTTCTTCAGATTGAATCTTGCATAAAACGTCTTTCGTTACATCCATCCCAAAACCTGGGGCCATAGCTTGAATACATTCAAAATAAGCGATATGCTCCTCTGTATAGATCCGATAACCGCTTGCTGAACGCTTTGTAGGGGGAACAATTCCCTGTGCTTCATAATTTCTTAGGGCACTTGTACTTATATTAAGTTTAGTTGCGATATCTATCGGTCTTATATTCATGGGTTCACCTCAACATTCATGCTGATTAAGATTAAAGCACACTTATAAAGTTTTTTAAATTAACTTAAGAAAAAACAACAGATTTGATCGAGCAAGTTTAGAATTAGCATGAATGTTGTACGATAAAAGAGTATAGCATAATTGCTCTGATGGTAAAAGAGCTTTTCAAAGCTTGTCCAGAGAAAGAGAGGGAACAACGAATGATCACTAACGAATTTGACCAACAAGTAGAGAATTTGATTCAAAAAGGATATCCTGCGATTGCAGGGTTAAATGAGGATGAATTCAGAAATCAGCTTCAGCCTCTCAAAACAAATACAATAGGGTTTGAGAAGAGTGTGGAAGATCGAGAAGGTTATATTCCTTATGTCATCGTCATCAAAAGCGAGTGGGTGGATGGAGAGAAGGCGATGCAACTCGTAGAGCGAAAAAATCAAAAAGGATTTAGTGTTATGGATGCTAATGACATTCAGAGATTTAAACCTATTGAGGGGATAGAACTACCTAATGGAATAGCATACCTGGCCATGGATATAGATACAGGTACAGAAACTCGTAACGTCACACCAAACGAAGCACTCAAGACGATTGTAAACGACAACCGCTCTCCACTTACCCTGGAAGAGGGGATAGCTGTTATTACACATAACCCTGATATATTAATGAAAAATAGGGGCTTCTCACTGCTTGGTTCTCGCTGTGGAGACCGCAGGGTTACCGCCTTGTGGATTAGTGCCGGGAAACCGAAGCTTGGCTGGTGTTGGGCAGGCAACCCACATACATGGTTGGGCTCAGCATCATGTAGTTCAAGAGTTGGAATGTAACAAGCAAACCGACTGACATAAAAAGGACTGTTCAGTCATCGTGAACAGTCCTTTCCTGTTTATCCTTCGTTATGAGATTCCACAAATTTTACCGCTTCATAAACCATGGCTGCAGCAATGTGATTATTACGATTATGTAGTTTATGTATGGAGGTGATATCATGACAGTAACAGTAACAGTAACAGTAACAGTAACAGTAACAGTAACAGTAACAGTAACGGTAACGGTTCATCAAATAACTCGCTGTTTCGGTTAGACGGGAGGATAACATCATATGTACCAAGATAAAGCAGACGCAGACTTTTCTAATGAGGTGCTGCTGAGTCTTCATTCTGACGAACAATGGAGACGCCGGAAAAGGGAATTAATAAGCTGGACAAGCTCTCCCAAAGTTCGTAAGGGGGAGAAGAAGACTAGGTTATTTAATGGTGTCTACGTTGACTCGGAGATTTATCCCGCATTGAGCAGGCTTAATCGGCTAGGGATACAAACCGAATTTTCCTGTGCTGGGGTAAGTCCCCTGGATGAGCCCGTGGATCATTCACTATATGCATACATTACTTTAATGGCTGGTAGCACCTCGGATAAATTCGCTGCCACCGTTGTGAATGTAATGAAACATCGTGTGTTGGTGACGTTCGAACCTACATGGGGCAGGTATGACGTATCTTCATTTTTTATAGGACATAACCGCTCTTTCTGTTTGTTAATAGATCATTGTGCTGCATTAATGGAAGAGAATGATTCCGATGTATAAAGGTCGTTATAAGAGAGGATTACATATGTAGAATAGCTTGGGCACCAATAACTGAGCAACGAAAATTAGTGCCCAAACCTCCCTAAAAAATCACGCCTGTATCTACGATTTCAACATCTACTTTCGTATGAAATTGCACTTTTGGGTAATCCTTACTCCAGTTTTTGGTTTTCCATACGTTATTATGATAGGCAATCACTTTTCTCCCTACGCCGAAAATATCGCAGTTCGCCTTTTGAAGTTCTCGGATGACATCTTTTGCCTCTTCCGTCAGCATTTCAGAGAGCCTTTGATTAATACTGTCGAGCTTTTTTTCAGTGAGCGCTTGGTCCTCCGTAAACTCTTCGACAATGGCTTGGAGTTTCAAATTCAAATTCACAATAATGTCTCCGTCCTTAGATACATGCACGTTAAATTTACGTTTTATTTTTTTCTTCGCCAAATTGAAGGTCATGGTACCGTGTAAGTTATCCGGATAACTTATTTCTATTTTTCTGGTGAAGCGTGCATTTTCTCCCTGTCGTCCCTTGAGCAGAACTAACATAACGGATTGGTCTGCGTTTAGTGATCCGGTGAGATGGTGTTCATGAAACAGAGCCACACCTTTAGCCACTACTTCTTTACCTTCTTGTCCAATATAAGGCAGTGCGAAGTCCTGTCCGGGATCCTTCAAGGATCGGAACACGGTATCAACGGTTTCTGTAGGATAGAATAGACTCATCCGTTCCAAACTCTTAATTTTCTGTGAAATGAACTCGCCGACTTTCATTCCTCCAACCATTTTTTGACTTAGGATTTTTGTAGCTTCACCTTCAGTGACGACAAGCCGAAGATTTGCTGTCGGGTTATTGGGATCCCTGAAAATCACATTTAGAACAGAATTCAAACCTTGCTTTGCTAAAGGACTTCCTATAAGCTGTATGCTATTTTTTATAAAACTCAAGTTACCTCGATCTTTTTTTCGCATCTCACTGCTTGCATCGCGTGTTGTCATTCCTTCACTTGTGTGAATTTCATTAGTCGTGCTGGTCTGTTCTGCTTCAGCAGGGATAATGATTTCGACCGCTTGAAATATCTTTCCATCATCCTTGAGGTCTAAGGCCACACTGTAAGCAAGATTGATATCTTTCAAATATTCTCGATCCCAACATCCGGTCAGGGAGACGAGGGCTAGAAGCATCACCAAGAAATAGGAAATGAGTTTCATGCCAATTCACCGGCCTTCCTTTTGACAAAGAGAGATAGAATCATCATTACGAGAGGGATGCCGACTATAAAAAGGTACGCTGAATACTCAACTGCTCTATCTAATTGATTTATGGCCATAGGGGTTATAGGAAACAACGCGATAATGTAACTTACAATTATGACATAGGGTGCAAAGTTCTTGTGATTACTCCTCTTAAATAAAACTGTAAGTCCAATAGAAGGCGCATAACAATAACTGACAATCGAGCATACAAGCGTAATTGCCCATATCGGTAAGAACAGGACGTCTGCACGATCGAAAACATAAAAATTAAGGGATTTCATCAGGTAAATCACCGGTTCAGGTATTAATCGTAGCTGCTCGGTATTAAATACCATCACGCAGGTGACGACAACAAATGTATAGAACAAAGTGACGAACAAATTGGCCAGACTAATCGTCATCAGTCTTTGTTTGTTCGATCCTTGTGTATAAGGAAAAGTGATGAGCATCATCTCAAATCCATACATGGAAATCGTAGCATCTTTGGCACCTTTTACAATATTCATGTAGCCGGCCTCAAGTAGCGGAAACATATATTCTACACGGGATTGAGTTAAGCCATAGCTGACAAAAAAGATCAATGGTATAAACAGAAAAGATGCCAGCGCATAGAATCTGGCCAATACTGTCAGCTTCTCTCTGGCTAGATATAGAGCCATGATCGAGAAGAGACCTAACAATACCCATTTAGGTGTTGACAGGAGTATCCAGCTTTGCAAAACATCAACGGTGCTGAGCAAAATATTAGCAGCTAGAAGTATGAAGTGACCGATATAACAAACAATCAATAATCTGCCTATGACTGGACCACACAGTTTTAGACAAATATGAAACAGGCTGAGTCCAGGATACTTCTTCAATAAAAACCACATTATAATGATAATAATTTGGGTGACAAACCCCGCAATCAAAACGGAGAGACCCGAACCGCCCATCGCATTATTATTCAACTCGTGAGGAATCGAAAGAACACCAACCCCGATTTGGGCCTGAATGATAAAAAAGAAAAACTGCAATTTCGAGAGCATTTTCTCACTTTGAGTCATCATATCTCATCCTTTACTGCATGAAGTGGACTGTTATTCATCAGGATCAGAACTGCTTTGATGCTTGCGGATACTCCAAATGGGAAATCGTACAAACGTATCCTTTAGACCTCTTAAACTTAACGGAGTCAACGGGTTAAAATATGGCTTTCCAAAGGATTCAAGTTTGACCAAATGGATGAACAAAATCGTCAGTCCAAATGAAATTCCGATATATCCGAATATGGACGCAACAACCATCAGTGGAAACCTTAATATGCGAATAGACGAGCTCATCTCATTGGAAGGAATGAGAAAAGAGGATATGGCAGTTAAGGCTACGACAATAATCATCGTATACGATATTAAACCAGCTTTCACGATGGCATCCCCGATAACTAAACCGCCTACAATGCCTATAGTTTGACCGACTCGGTTAGGAAGACGAAGTCCCGCTTCCCGAAGCAATTCAAAAATGAGCTCAAGCAGCATAGCTTCGACCAATGGAGGAAACGGTACACGTGATAATGAACCTTGAACCGTGAAAAACAATTGTAGTGGCAGCACATTGGAATGATAAGAAACGGTCGCTATATATATAGCGGGCAGCATGAATGCTGTTATGAAGCTTAACAACCGGATAATGCGAACAAAGGAGGCGATCATCCAACGATTACTATAATCATCAAGAGTTTTGTAAAAAGTGAAAAAGTTTACAGGTACGATCAATGCGGTTGGATCACCATCGAGTAGAATGGCTACATGCCCGCTGAGCAAGTGTGCACAGGTATAATCGGGACGCTCTGTATTCAGATGCTGGGGGAATATCGAATACGGATTATCCTCCATTACTTCCTGTATGTATCCTGTAGTGATTATGGCATCCAAAGTGATGTCTTTTAGTCTTGATTCAACTTTCTGCAATACCTCTTCATTAGCAACATCTTGCAAATATACCACCGCAACTTGCTTGGGAGATTTTTCTCCAATCTGGAAGTAACGGATAGTGAGATTAGATGTGCTGATCTGTTTGCGAATTTGGTATAAATTCACTTTCAAACTTTCGATAAAGCCATTATGAGCACCTCGAACGACACTTTCGTTTTCTGGCTCCGATACGCTTCGTAAGTAATTTGCCGGTGTGGAGAGGATGTAAAACTCGGGGTTCCCTTCTAAAAAATAGAGGCATTTTCCTTCTATGAGTCCATGGACACCCTTATCTAACGAGGTTTCTTGGTCAAAACCGAGGGTTGTAAAAAGCTCGTCCAGTTCTTTGTCTTCTACACTTCTGCTCAATGGTGTAATAACGTTTCGCTCTATAAGTTCAGCATCTGCTACGGATTCGAGATACAGAAGTATTCCGGAAGTTCCTTTAAAAGCTTGAGTTCTAGTTTTTAGATCACTCGTTTGAAACAGGGCGTTTTGGATGTACTGCATATTTTGATTTATAGAGGAAAATGATACAGCGGTTTGAGTATTCATAATTAGATCGCTCGCCTTCCGATGATTAATACCCAATAAATTCCCCTGAACATTTGAAAATTATTCCGAGAACAGGTCATATTATCCTGGGACATCCCTTTGTGTGTTGTAGGGCACTACGAGCCTGAACGAATGAGCGAGTTTGAAGTAACTAATGAAGATACATTGGTTACAAAACCAAGTAAGCCACCCAAGGATGATGATTCATCGGGTGGCCTCTCCATGGATATAGTAAGTGTGGAACACAAACTCTTATTGCTTCCTCACTGGATAACATATCTCTGTTACCCACTGGTCGGGGTTGGCTTCTGTGCCAGGTCCGACATGATAAATGGTAGACATAGGCCCGTTCATTTCATATTGATTGCCCGAGATCCAAGCTGCAATCACCTCATTCGCAGCTCCCAATTGATCGTAGTTTCCCTCAATGATTGTAGAAGTCACGAGCAATTGAGGAACATGCTTGAAACGGACATGTTCCGTGTCCTGATACTTGCCAGTGACAGAAATCTGAATCTCAACGTCAACATCAGCTTCCTTATAACCTTCATCGTGAAAGACCGCAAGGCTCATGCAAGGTTCTGCAAATTGCAGTTTTTGTGCTGCCGTTTCTTCCATCAGTTGGTTCCATAAGAGCCCTTCTTGATTGTACGAAGGTATGATTTGACGAAGGCTCGCTACATATCTTGAACTAATCTCTTTTAGGGTGACATTATATTTCATAGGTAAACAGTCCTTTCCAAGTTGTTGGATAGTTGTTTGAAGCAGTGAGAGCTTGTTCTGTAACAATTGCTCTTGTTCTTTCATTTGTGCGTGTTGAATCATGAGATGCTTTCGCAAACTCTCCTCATCGCCGTATTCCTTCAGAATTTGCCCGATTAACGTAAGACTAAAGCCCATATCCTTTAAGGAGTTGATTCGGTTCGCAAGCGAGAGCTGCCCTGGCTTGTAATAACGATAGCCCGTCATTTCATCAACGTATTCGGGAACAAGTAAACCTAAATCATTGTAGTGTCGCAGCATCCGTATACTGATCCTGGACAGCTTGGAGAAATCACCTATTCGAAACATTGTTATCTTCCTTTCACCGCGGTGTTATTGAGCTCATCTTGAGTATGGGGTATACCATAGTGGTAGAGTCAATAACGATGAACATCTTTTTTTAAGCCTGATTATTGAGGGAAACTCGGCATCGCATGTAACCTATGAAAATTATTGATTCATCGCTATGCTGAAACCTTACTTGACGAAAGGTAGCATGTCTAAGAAGTATAAAAAAACACAATCCCATAACAGTAAAACTGCTGTAAGATTGTGCTCTGTTATGAAAAATATTAGGTCATTTGATGGAAAGAGGAATCTCTTTCACACCCCGAACAATCATGCCGGGTCTCCATTCGAGTTCTTGAATGTCACTACGGAGTTCGATATTCGGAAATCGCCGCAATAGCGTGTTTATTGCAATTTCACCTTCCAGACGGGCGAGCGGGGCGCCAAGGCATAGGTGAATGCCTTTACCGAATGCCAGATGCTTGCTTTTATTCCTTGTAATATCAAAAATATCAGGATCGTTAAATTGTTCTGGGTCGCGGTTGGCGGAATCCAATGCTACGATGACCAGATCACCTCTTTTCATCATCTGGCCTCTAAATTCAAAATCTTCAGTTGCCCAGCGGGATGTACTGAATTCGACAGGGCCGTTGTAACGGAGCATCTCCTCAATCGCGCCATGAATAAGGTCTGGTTGTTCTTGCAGTAATTTGCGTTGTTCTGGATGCTCCAGAAGTGCAAGCACACCATTGCCGATCAGATTGACCGTCGTTTCATGGCCGGCAATGATCATCAAGGTGACGACACCGTACAACTCCTCTTCTGATAAGCGGTCTCCTTGTTCTTCGGAAATAATCAACTGACTGATCATGTCGTCTCCGGGATTTTCGCGGACATTTGCAAACCATTCTCCCAGATACTGAACGAATTCGTTCATATGTTGATTCACTTCTTCTCCAGTTTCCTGATTGGAAGCTCCGATAATGGAGTTGGACCAGATCCGGAATTTATCCCGATCCTCGAGAGGAACCCCGAGTAATTCACTGATCACGATAATCGGTAGGAGGAAGGCATAATCATCGATAAGATTCATGCTGTCTTGTGAGGACACAGCGTCAAGAAGTTCATCAGCAATGTCTTGAATATGGTCTCTCATTCCGGCAATGATTTGCGGAGTAAACCCTTTTTGTACAAGTCCACGAAGTCTTTTGTGATCTGGTGGGTCAGAGAATAGCATATTACTTGTAAAAACGCTTGCATATTCGTTACCGTATATTTTCGTTATGTCTTTGATAAATCTAGGATCCTTTAAGACCGCTACTGCATCTTCATAACTGCTGACAAGCCAGCCGTAAGAACCGTCCGGAAACATCAAATTAAGCAGGGGATCGCTTTTCCTTAATTTTTCGTATACCGGGTATGGGTTCTGGGTGAATTCATTCGTAAACAGATTTTTCGGGGATTCGCTAGCGGTCATTGAAATGGTCTCCTCTCGAAAAAAAAGATTTGATCTAATTATACGACAGAAAAACATGAAGTATGAAATGTTCAATAATCGAACTGTCTAAATCAATCGATTAATTCCAATACATCGCAAAGCTCAACCAATTGTTGAACGCCTCGAAACTGCTGGCGATTACGCTGGTTAATGCTTATCAGAGCATCTTCAGTAACTTTTTTTGCTTTTTCGATGCTGTGATGTTCCACAGCCTGAACAATCTCCTTCATATTTTCCAAAAAGTAAACCGTTCTTCGCAATGTACGAATGAGTAGGATTTGCCGAATGTGCATGGATGTGAAAATCCGGTATCCATTCTCGGGGTCTCGCAATGGCGAGATCAGTCCTTCCTTTTCCCAATGCCTGATGGCTGAATCCTGTACATCGGTCAGGGCTGCGACTTCGCCAATGGTCATATGACTTTTCAGTTTTTTATTTGGGATGAGAGGTAGCTCCGGGTCCTGAAGTAGCGCAAGCGTCTGATCCGCAACCATTTTTTCATGCTGAAGTTTGGCTTGCTCATGATTAACGATCCAAAAGGCTTTATCCACTTCAGCGTTTTGTATATGCCGAAGCACATCACATGTGATGCCTACACCGAATCCAGGAAACAAGGCTCGAAGGCAGCGAAAGTAAGCTAAATGTACTTTTGTATACAGACGGTAGCCATTTTCTGCACGAGCGGGTTTCGGGATGACTCCCCAATCCTCGTAATGTCGCAAAGCGCTCGTACTGATGTTAAGTTCTTTGGCAATCTCAATCGGTTTGTAATAGCGCATCTCGGGCACTCCTCTTAACCGTAGTAGGTTCCAGGTTACCACTATACCAAATGCGTTCCACACAGACAAACATTAAATAAAAACCCTAAAGTGCATAGACATACTTTGCATCTTATAGAGCTTCTATTCTAAGTATCGTGGAGCAACACCTTCTCACTTGCATCAATGTTATAAAATGATTGTGAAGGTCTTGATTTCACTCCCAATAGAGGAATAGGTGATTGAATGAACATTTCGCATGAGACTCCTAACAGCAATGAGTATATAAAATTGAGAAAAGCTGTAGGGCTTGGTTCCATGGATAACTCCGTGGCCGATGTCGCACTAAAGAATTCGTTGTTTCGGTAATTGTACGAGGAGAGGACTCTAGGCTTAATGCAATGGGCAGAATCATTGGTGATGGAGCTTGTTATTTTCAAATTGTAGATATCGCAGTTCATCCCTCGTATCAAGAACAGGGATTAGAGGAAATGATCATCAAAGAGTTATTAGCTTATTTGGCTAACAAAGCCTCAAAGGATGCTGACATACTAGTGATTGCAGATGTGGCGAAAATTAAAATGTATCAAAGACTGGGCTTTAAGCTCATCTATCCTGAATTTTATGGCATGTCCATCAAGATGTAAAACATTCTAAAAAAACATTAAAGTTTCATGACGGATATCAAGCTCTGATTATGCTTCATATTAACAAATCTTTATCTGAACCTTATCACTTGCATCAATGTTGTAAAGTGGTTGATGTAGTACAATTTTCATTCAATATTGGAGGGTTATATGACAGATTTCATTCGTATTACTGGAGCGAGAGAGAATAACTTAAAAAATATAACGCTTAACATTCCCAAACATCAGCTCGTGGTAGTTACAGGTCCATCAGGATCGGGAAAATCCACACTTGCAATGGATATTTTGCAGCGGGAATGCCAACGGCAATATATGGAGTCGAGCGGGATGTCATCAGAATCGATATCAAAGCCTAAAGTCGATTCCATTGTCGGGCTATCCCCGTCCATCTCCATTGGTCAGCATGTGACAAACCGGAATCCACGTTCAACGGTCGGAACAGTGACGGATATGTACACCTATCTGCGTTTGGTGTTTCAGAAAAAAGGCGAACGAAAGTGTAGGCAATGCCAACAGGTGATCCCACCGGCATCTGCTGGAGGAGAAGAAGAGGTTATTTATTGTTCCGCTTGTAAATTTGCTTATCCCCCTTTGACCAAATCGGATTTTTCCTTTAATACACCAAGTGGTGCTTGTCCAACCTGTAGTGGGCTTGGGACTGTAGTTGATATCGATGTCGAGGCTGTGTTTGATAAAGAGAAAAGCATTCGCGGTGGGGCCGTAACCTTTTGGTATGACGCAATCAATGAATATTACTCGAGTATTCTTAAAGCTGCGGGTAAGCATTATGGTTTTGAAATGAATTCGGATCAGCCGTTGAATACCTACAGTGAAGTCCAGTGGGACTTACTCTTTTATGGTGTTGAAAGTGAAGCCTTCTCACGACATTTTCCGGATATGAGTCCACCTAAAACGGCGGGAAAAGGGAACTTTAAAGGTGTTTTGACTGGCATGTGGCAGCGTTATAAAGAGAAGGAAGGTCAGTCCAGTGAAGCTGCGTATTTTCAGACCCAGACCTGTCATGATTGCGGAGGAGAAAGACTAAAAGAAGAAAGCCGCCAAGTCACTGTAGAAGGGAAAACACTGCCGTCTTTATCAAGATGTTCGTTGGATGAGTTATGCGATTGGTTAGAGGGCGTTCACGCCAAGTATCAGCAAGAAGGAGATACACTCTTTGATACGGTTCTAAATGATTTATTGATTAAGATAAAAAGGGTAATCAATGTAGGACTCGGCTATTTGTCTCTGGATCGACAGACCATTACCCTGTCCGGAGGAGAATCACAAAGGTTAAGACTTGCTTCTATTCTTGGTTCTGGACTTACTGGGGTGCTGTATTTGCTGGATGAGCCTACTTCGGGACTGCATCCGAAAGACACAGACGGTCTGATTCAAGTTATGAAGGAACTGCGTGATCTCGGCAATACAGTCCTTCTTATTGAGCATGATGAACGGGTCATTCAAGAGGCTGATCATATTATTGATGTTGGACCGGGTGCAGGACGTTTTGGGGGAGAGATCGTTGGACAAGGAACGCTTACTGAACTTATGAATCAAGAACAGTCTGTCACGGGACGATACATGAAGGAAGAGGGAAGTATTCCATCATCCGGGCGTAGGGGCGATGGTGACGTCATCACCATTCATGAAGCAACACGCCACAATCTGCAGAACATAACAGTCGAGTTCCCGCTCGGATGTTTGACGGCAGTTTCCGGTGTATCGGGTTCAGGTAAATCCACACTTGTCTTTGACCTGCTTGCTTCTGCGAACCAAACCGTTTCAAAGATCGAAGGATGCCGGGACATCACAGGACTGGAACCTATCCAAAGTGTGATCAAAGTGGATCAATCACCGCTTTCTCGCATGCAACGCTCCAGTGTTTCCACTTACGTGGATTTGTACACTTTACTACGAAAGACTTTTGCAGCATTGCCCGGAGCTAAAGAGAGTGGTCTTGAAGCTAAACATTTCTCATTCAATACACCGGGAGGAAGATGTGAGAGATGTGAAGGATTGGGACAAGTCATGGTGGATATGCATTTCTTATCTCATCTGCAAGTTGTCTGTCCGGATTGCAAGGGACAAAGATTCAATCAAGAAGTGCTAGAAGTAACTTATAAAGATCATTCGATTTCGGATATCCTCGAGCTGGGGATTGAGGAGAGTCTTTCTCTGTTCGCTGAACATAAGAAGATGAAAAAACTGCTTGAGTTATTATGCGAAGTGGGGCTTGGATACTTACAGTGGGGACAGTCTGTAACAACACTCTCCGGTGGGGAAGCGCAGCGGTTAAAGCTTGCAAAAGAGTTAAGCGCAACTTCCGGAGGCCACACTTTGTACTTGCTCGATGAACCGTCTACTGGTCTGCATCCGCTGGATGTTCAAAAGCTGCATGTGCTGTTGAACAAACTTGTTGATGCTGGGAATACGGTCATTATGGTTGAGCATAACACGAGTTTAATTGCAGCTTCCGATTGGGTAATCGATATGGGTCCTGGTGGTGGAACTTCCGGCGGACTGGTGGTTGCTTACGGTAGCCCACATGACATCGCATCTAATCGCGAGTCACACACAGGGAAATATTTATTTACGAAATAACTAGTAATATACTAGTGTTCTTATAAGTATTAAGATAACTAAAAAAAGCATCTGCATCGTTTAAACGGTGTGGATGCTTTTTCGATTGGGGGGCTTTCCGTTAAGTACAGCTCAGTCAGCTGTCATTCAATACTGAGGTTTTTGGTAGGGAAGTGAATCTCCTCTTCGTATTTACCCTAAAAGTTTTTGCGTTATTTCATAAAAGTCATGTACTTGATCAATATCATCTCTCTTTTCATGAAATTTATTTAACCATAGTGAATTCATCCCAGATTTCCTTGGAGCAACGTAATCGTTCTCATAATCATCACCAATGAAAAGAATCTCCTGCGCCTCACATCCAGAGTTATCAATAGCGTACTTATATATCCTAGGATCAGGTTTTCTCCATCCAAATCCAATGGATGACACAATGAATTCAAAACTGTTTCTCATATTGTTTTTGTTCAACAACTCTTCAATTCCGTTCATGACCATGAAGTTAGACACGATTGCTAAGCGATACTTCTCTTTAAGTTGTAATACCGCATCCCTAACTTCTTCCTTAATAAAACACTTAGATTTATATGTATTCCAGTAGTTATCATATAAACGATTTGTAACTTCTTTCTTATCCTGCTTGATTGATTCTGTGGCGTTAACAACAACCTCAATTCTTTGTTTCAGTTCATACTCCTGATAAGTATCATAACTATCGTTCATTAATTTCTTTGCGATATTATATCTTTCTAAATAGTCATCAAAACTCTGCCAATACTGTTCAACTCCAGAATTCGCGTAAGACCAAAAAGCATAGTCACTTGAAGTCGGGAGCTCAAATAAATCAATTATGGTCTCCATACAATCAAAAAAAATGTATCTGATATTTTTCATTGTTTGAATCTCCCAATTCTCCATTTAAAAGAACGTTATTGTTTCAATTCAAAAGGTAACTTGATTCCGAAGTGAACATATAAAGCATCTGCATATTCTTGTGGACTGGAAGGTGAAAATGTACGTACCTCATCGGATGTAAATATACGAAACTCATGACCATCTACGGTGTTCCGTCCGTCTTTGGTACGAATGAATACTTTGGCTCCTTTATTAAATACCGATTCAGGGGAATACTGGCACCAGTAAGACGTCGTAAAATAATCTTGAGGTAAATTGGCTTCCTCCGTGAAGGAATAAACAGGGTCCAAAATTTCATTCTTTCGTTCGTACAACATCCATCCGTAAGATGATGTTTTATTAACCTGGTAGATTTCAGTGCCTTGTATTTGTTCGGCGTCCTCAATAAGTTCGATCGGTAGTCGAGGTGCCATGCCCGCTCCAACATCAGCGATAAATCGTCTATCATGTATGTCAACGTGAAGGATATGGTGACGTCGTTTGACTGGCGTATGGGACTCACCCCGCCAAAACCGGCCGAAATAATTAGTAACCTTGAATCCGAGTTCCTGCAGAAGCCATCCGAACAGTGCGTTCAGTTCAAAGCAGTAACCTCCCCGGCGCTCAATTACGATCTTATGAAACAGATCCGGGATTTCAAGCGATAAGGGGATGTGTCCGAGTATATCCAAGTTCTCGTAAGGGACCGTGTGAACATGTTGCTCCTGTAATTTAGCCAGCACTTCTGGACTGTTGTTGATGGGACCGTTAAACCCGATGCGATCCAAATACAGTTGTACATCCAATTGGTTATCCATGAAATTTGATAGCACCACATCTCTAATTAGTATATATATGTTTATAACATAATAATTCCTATTTGGAAGAAAGAAAAAAGAAGAAGAGCAAGCGCGAAATGCAGCTTGCTCTTCTTCTTTACATGGATTTGCTTCTTCGTGATCGGCGCTTCCGAAAGAAACCATAGAGGATATCTACTAAATAGCGCTCTGGACGCAGAATCAGACGATTCCGTTACCTATGAACCTCAGAGTCAAACATTCAAGTTAAGCACCCATGATGGTGTTCGATATTATCGGATAGGGAAAGGAATGAACCAACTTGTTCAGGTAAAAAAATAAACGGTAAGAGAGTTTTGAAGCAGTTAAACCTTGCTTACTATCGAGTAGGATACTGCCATCCATTTCCTATAACTTGTGGCGGTTGCTGTTGTATTTTTGTGTATCCATATGTGTTACACTGCCCTTGATTATTTTGCTGTGTTGGTGCACAGTTTTCATTACCATTCTGAACGTTATTGCAATTGCACGGTGGTCCAATGACAACAGTTTCTGTAATAGGAGCGAGCGTTTCCTCGACCTTCGCCTCATCCAAGCAATACGTATGTGCCAAAATGTCAGCAGGTGTTAGACGAAGCAGATCTGATCCCGGTATGAATTCCGGAACAGGGGCATCAAAGACGGCTAATAAGTGAGTATTGTCCACAGTAGCAATTTCGTAATGCCACCAACCCTGTGGAACGTTTGCTACTTGCCCAGGTGTAATGGGGATGTTAACCAGCTTTTTAGTAAATGGGTTGATTAATGAGACGACTGCGGCTCCTGATATACAGTAGACTAGTTCTGATGCATTTTGATGAGTGTGTGGCTCGACTACGTTCGATTTACTAAGATAAATATCTAACAAAGAGACGTTTCCTAACGTATTAAGCTGATTGACGGAAAGAGAATTAATGTAATTGCGTCTGTCTTTTTTAAAAAATTGATTTTGGCTTAGATCATAAAAATACTGCACAGATGGTGATGTGAAATCCATATAAGATATCATCGTTTTATTATTACCTGCCTTTGTTGTAAGATGGGTGTTTGACCCGATGACGTATCATATGACGATATCCAGATGGGCGTCACAATAACGGTCAGCGAAAGCTTTTCTTTTGTCAGTAAACGTCATCACTTTAAAGTAAGTATGCTGAAGTATGTAGTGTTCTCTTCCCGAAGGGGCTTATCACAGAGGTCGGAGGGATGATGACGCATGGCGCGGTCGTTGCCCGTGAATATGGAATACCGTCCGTCGTCGGGATCGAGCAAGTGACGACGCTCATCAGAGATGGCGAGATGATTCGATTGGACGGCACAAGAGGACATGTACTGGTGCTGCAAGAAGCGCATCGTTTTAATTAATCATTCCGTATAAATGAAACAAAGTTACCTTTAACTGGTGAGTTAAGGGTAACTTTGTTTTTTTGTTTTCGGTAGACAAGAACATGTATTCATAGTTGATGTACCGTTATTTTGTGGACAAGCTTGCCAAACGGTCAGTTTTTTGCAGGAAATTCGACATTTTCAACTGATGGAAACTATTAAAAATTCTTTTTTTAGACAAGAATCAATATTTATTGGACAATTATAGAAACTATTTACACAGAACGGCGTCTAATACTATGACTAATTGGAAAATAAAAACTAGAGATTGAAGGAGTCTGAGAATGAAACTGAAGAAATTATCGATTTTGTTAACCGTGCTAGCCCTTTCGCAGGTAGCAACAGTTATCCCTGTAGGAGCGGAAGCGGGTAACACGGATATTCCACAAGGGACAGTTACTCAAGAAGTTTATGATCCGAACGCTACGATGCCTATTATTGACGATATTGAGGAACCTGAGGAACCTATTACTCCGGTATCATCAAATATGAATGAACTGATCTTATACTTCAATAGCACTAAAATGGAACACGGCGGTAAAGTCTATAATGCACCCCAGCCTATGCAAGTTAAAAATGGAGTCTCTTATGTTCCGATTCGTGCCCTTGTAGACCGTGTTGGCTTCAAGGTCACTTATGATAAGAAAACAAAGGAAACGATTATCCTTAAAGGCAGCAACGAGCTTCGTTTCAAAACAGACAGCAGTAAATATACGGTAAATGGTGTGACAAAGACCATGAAAGGTACTTCCTATCAGACAAACAGCACGTTCATGGTTCCGTTAACAGCAATAACTCAAGCTTTAAATATTCCATACAAAGCAGACAATGTGGGTAAGCGAGTTATTATGAATTTGGAGACTAAACCGACAGCTAAATTTACGGTGGCGCCTAAAGAGATTTTTGCGGGTGAGACAATCGTTACATATAAGACAGAATCGGAGTCATCACTTGGACTTCCTATTGTTGATGAACGGTGGGAAGGCAAACAAGAAGTGTTTGATACTCCAGGAGAATACAAAATTAGTTATTCTGTGCAGGATTCAAGTGGATCATGGAGTGATCCTTATACACAAACCATAACCGTAATTCAGCCGAATCAACCTCCTGTGGCTTTTTTCTCAACAGATAAGGCTGAGTACATGATGGGTGAATTGATTACTTATACAGACGAGAGCACTGATGATGGAGAGATTAAGACTACGAAATGGGAGAACAAGGAGTTTGCCTTTTTTACTCCAGGTCCCAAAACAATCAAACTCACTGTAACTGATAATAAGGGTCTGAGCTCTACTTATGAAACAAGTATTAATATAACAGGTGATTCACTCTATTCCCAAGATGATTTTAATATGCTCTTTATACCTGCAGGTGAAAAATTCTCTTTCATTTCAAATGTTTCTTCTCGATCCAAGCTCAATTACACATTTAATGACAAACCGAGTACTTTGATTCGAAGCAATAGTCCAGAAACGGTAGATACTGAAGGGATTGTATATCAAGAGACGGCCGTCGGCGATATGCGATTTATGATTCACCATGTTAACAATCTCGATAAAAATGTAAAAATGTACGTAGTGGCTACAAATAAGAACAGTACAGCAGCAACCCTTAGAACGGATTACTTAGGATTTGCAGGGCCATCATATATAGCGACGGCTGCGGGTAAAAAGTCAGTTCTGAATTATTTCCAATCGATGAAAGATGGATCCAAACAATCTTCGATTACACTTGAGCCGGGTGAACGTAAAATCGTCATGACAGAGCTCAATAAACAAAAAATGAAAAATGGGGATGTTATTTCTCTGTTTTCGGATATGTACAGTGATTTGCCTGTACAGTTTGATGTAATCATGATTGATGAGAAATCGGAACCATTAAGCGTAATTGACCAACTGCCTGTTCTGGATAGTGATGGGGTACACAACCGGGGAACGTATCCCAACTCTACTCGCGTCATCCAATACTCAGATCAGGTAGGGGGAGAACCACAGCGCCTCATCTTGGGTGACAACCTAGATGATCCCAATTTGTCCGGGATGGATCCTATGTATGAAGAGGTAACATCCAATGCTGGTAACTTCGGAGTTCTTTACAAAATCACCTTTGATAATGTAGCACCCAATACACTGATTTCCTTTAATCCACGTGGAGGTAAGTATTCCGGGTATGCTATGGTAAATGGGGATATCGTCCCTATTTATTCCTTGGGTCAGGTAAAGCCTGATGAACAATCCGTGTTGTATCGTACAGGCGGATTTGAACAAAAGGTTGAAATTCTGTTAACGGCAGCTCCAGGCAGTAATCTTCCGGTTAACTTGCTGTTCACCCCGTTACCACAGAAAAAATAAATTAAGTCTGACCTGTTAATTTCTTAGCAGAAGAAATTCGGGGACAAGAGAGCTTCAAAACATAGACAAAAACCAAGCAGGCAACTCAAGGATTCATCCTTGGGTTGCCTGCTTTTTCTTTATTAGTCCAATTGTGCCTCTCTGATGACCCTGCAGACCATGCGCATCATTTTTCTATGGGCATTTGGGAATAATTGAAAAAAGACGAGCCAGACGATGATTCGTCAATCGTGTTGTAATTAAATTTTGCCGTGAAATACCACACAGTTTAGAGGGTGTTATTGACGATTTTTTGAATGAAATGATACAAATTTGTGGCTTTCTTTAATCTCTAAAAAAACACTTCCAACCTTTTCATGAATGTTAATGCAGCTCGGTTTAAATATTTATCATTACGATAAATAATCTCCAATTCTCTGATGGG
Source organism: Paenibacillus uliginis N3/975 (assembly GCF_900177425.1). Classification (NCBI taxonomy): domain Bacteria; kingdom Bacillati; phylum Bacillota; class Bacilli; order Caryophanales; family Paenibacillaceae; genus Paenibacillus; species Paenibacillus uliginis. The sequence continues at coordinate 2,450,337 of NZ_LT840184.1, forward strand.
GGAATACTCAATTGGAATGGCACGAATATTTGGTGACTTGAGAATTTCATTCAATTGGCTTGGTTGAATGGTAGCTCCAATGCCTTCTTTAACCAGTTGAAACAAGGAAGTGGCAGAGCCCGTTTCCATTACGGTGTGGATCGTAATTTTTTGCTCTTTACACCAGTCATCAATTAAATCTCGCCCATAAAAACCCTTAGGGTACATAACTAAAGGTATATTCGTCAAATCTTCAGGTGAAATAATTTCCCTCATCGCTAAGTCATGTTCATTATCTACATAAAGACTATACGTTTCCGTATAAAAGGGGATGTGATTAAGACGTGGATCATCTTGAATTGCTAAACCAACGCCAATATCTACTTCATTGCTTAACACTTTATTCAAAATATCTATGGATGGAATCATTTTAACTTTGGTATTAGGTAAATCCTTGTGGAAATCGATGAGTAATGATGTTAGTCGATAATCCAGATCCGAAGGTAATACAGCAATACGCACTTGTCCGGAGTTCAAATTCCTGAGATCGGCGATAGCATTTTTTGCGTTTTCTAATTGTTGAACAATTTGTAAAGCATAGCCCTCCAGAAGCTCTCCCGCTGCAGTTTTAACTGTCTTTTTGCCAATCCGGTCGAACAAAGGCACGCCTAACTCATCTTCGATCACCCGTATTTGTTGACTCAATGTTGGTTGTGAAATCCCTAATTTATATGCAGCTTCAGAAAAATGCAATTCATTACATAACATAAGAAAATATTGTAGTTGTCTGATTTCCACTGAAGAAATCTCCTTTTATCATAGTCTAATACTATTACTATAATAGAATATATAGTATTGATCTATTATATGAGTAAATCTATAATGAGGGCAAGGATAGAGAAAGAACAAAGTGGGAGGTACACCGAATGAAATTTTCGAAAGTCTTATTAAGTACTCAACAATTCGAAGCGATTAAGGGATTTTACGGATCTCTATTGGGACTGGATGTTCTGGAGGATCAACCGTCCCAGTTATTATTTCAGGCTGGGAGTACAATTCTCGCTTTCCGTAAGGCTTCTTCACAGGATCAACCATATTATCATATTGCTTTCACGATTCCTGCAAATAAGTTCTCAGAAGCGAAGCAGTGGGTGAGTGAACGAGGAATCGCATTATTCTCCAAAGATGGTCAAAATGAATTCCTATTCGAGAACTGGAATGCATCGGCATTTTACTTCTACGATCCAGACGGCAACCTAATCGAATTCATTGCTCACCATACGCTCAACAATACGACAGATGAAGCTTTTGGGTCAAAAAATTTACTATGTATCAGTGAGATCGGCCTTCCTGTCGATAATGTCTCGCAAGTCGTTAAAGAACTAACCGAAACATTCCGACTTCGTCTGTGGAGCGGAGATGGCCAGCAATTCGCTGCGCTCGGTGACGCAGAAGGTAGATTAATTGTTGTGGACAAGCACCGGCCCTGGTTTCCAGACGGCCGCATCCCTGGCGTATTCGACACCAGGGTTTCCATTGAAGGTACCGATTCCGCCCGTGTTGTTCTCCAAAACGGTCTGTACGAATTAAGATCGACCTGATCCTATTGTCAAATAAAGAAGATAATTGATTCATAATTTACTTTTAATGGATACATCAGGCAATGTTGACAATGTACACCAATCTTGATACAGTATAAGCAACGAGGCATTTCGCTCCCTCACGGGCGAAGTGCCTTTGTGTATAGTTAGAATGAATTTACATTAAATGGTCAAGTGAGAAAGGATGGATGCCATGATTCAGGTGAAAGAGTTTCTAGATAGGGGTTCTGTAACGGCGGAGAAGAAAGCGAACGAATTTCTGGCAACGTTACAGGACGAGCAAGTGATTGACATTAAGTATTTCGCGGGATATCGCTCGAATCGCGATACGTCCGAGCAACTAAGCAGCATTCTGGTCGTGTACCGGACGAATGATCATACGGGGATGCATGAACCCTAGTGACGACTAATTATGATAACCTAGAAGGAGTATGTTGATATGACACATCATTTAGAAGCGCTTACAAGAATGAATGAGAAACGTTCCGATTTGCGGAATCTGCGTAAAGAGGGCAGACTGCCTTGCAATCTGCTCGGGAAGAAGGGGACCATTGGTATGGTTCATGTAAACGCACGGGAATTCTCGCTATTGATGCGGGACGGATTAACCAAGACATTAGAGTTGTCGATTGACGGAGGGACGTCCGTATCTGTTGAACTGAAAGAAATCCAACGCAATCCGGTAACAAAAGATATAATCCATGTTGACATGCTGATCGCAGGCGGAACTGCCGCTGCCGGTGCATAGAGCCATTATACGAATGATGAACTTTATAAACATATGAAAATAACCCCCGGGCTATTCAATCGAATGGCTTTGGGGGTTATTTTTATCTCTTTCAAAGTGGATGGTATACAAAATTGAAAATTGGATGGTTACGATTGGTATTGTAGCCAGTATTATTTGATTGATATGGCTTCTTGAAGTCACTTGATAAGGAATGTTCATTGAAAGGAAAGATCACCATGAACCAACATAGAACTCCATTGTTTGACGCTTTAGTACAACATGCAATGAGCGACCCTTTGCCTTTTCATATACCCGGTCATAAAAAAGGTAAAGGGATGGATCCGCAATTCCGATCCTATATGGGTGACAATGCTCTAGCCATTGATCTAATCAATATTGTCCCACTCGATGATCTTCATCAACCGTCAGGGGTTATTTTGGAAGCGGAGCGCCTCGCGGCTGAAGCTTTTGGCGCAGACTATACGTTGTTTTCCGTACAAGGGACCACTGGGGCAATTATGACAATGATCATGTCTGTTTGTGCGCCAGGTGACAAGATTATCGTGCCTCGCAATGCCCACAAATCCATTTTGTCGGCCATTATTTTTGCTGGAGCGATTCCGGTATGGGTAACGCCTGAGCGAGATCACAAGTTAGGGATCGAGCATGGAGTGTTGAAAGAATCGATCCAGCAAGCGATAGAGCAGAACCCAGGTGTGAAAGCGGTTCTACTCATAAACCCAACCTACTATGGAACGAGCGTGGACTTGACCGAGATGGTCGAGTTCGTTCACGGCTATGGGATACCGGTTCTGGTGGATGAAGCACATGGAACACTTATTCACTTTCATGAGAATCTGCCTGTGTCGGCTATGCAAGCGGGCGCAGATATGGCGGCAACCAGTGTCCATAAACTTGGAGGGTCATTGACTCAGAGTTCGATCCTCAATGTGAAGGGCAAATTGGTAAATATAGAACGGATTCGCACTCTTATGAGTATGTTGACAACCACTTCAACCTCGTATATCCTTCTAGCCTCCCTGGATACTGCTAGACGGCATTTAGCTATAAATGGGCGACTGCTTGCGGAGAACGCTATTAATTTAGCGAATCAAGCCAGAAGTCACATCAATGTCTTTCCTGGGCTTTACTGCTATGGCGAAGAAATACTCGACCTGAAAGGTGTATACAATTATGATCCAACGAAGCTGTGCGTTCATGTTGGACAACTTGGCATTACGGGATATGAGGCGGAACTGTGGCTACGTGAGCAATATAACATCGAGGTAGAGCTAAGCGATCTGTCGAACATTTTGTGTCTCATCACGCTTGGGGACACCGAACATGAAGTTAAGCAGCTTATACTCGCTTTGAAACACATGGATGATACGTTCAGGAAAAAAGAGAGTGCAGTTGCTCTTACGCCTGCCACCATTCCTGATGCTTCACCATTTTTAATGTCACCAAGAGATGCTTTCTATGCAGATACAGAAACCGTTTTATTTGAACAATCATCGGGGCGGATCATCGCTGAGTCCATCTATGTTTATCCCCCGGGTATTCCAATTCTTATGCCTGGACAGATTATATCCCAGGATGTTGTTGACTATATTATACGGCATGTAGAGGCAGGACTACCGATTAAAGGACCTGAGGATTCAACAACAAAAGAGGTTAAGGTTGTTGTTGAGTTGCATAAGAATAGACATACGAACTAAAAGATTACCTTTAAAAAGGGGTTGATAGCGATGGTCATGTACATTATCGTCATTACATTGGCATTAATCGGGGGAGTTTCAACATTACTTGTCGGTCACTCTCAAGAGAATAAGAAAGCAAACCCCAATTATGAACGTAAAACTAGAGCGAATGTCACAAAATTAACCTTAATTTATGTGTTTTCATTGATTGCATTTATTGTGATTTGGATGATATTTAAGTAAAACAGGTTATCGTGCCGTTACTCCCTCGGTAAAGAAGTGGAGTGACACTCAGATAACAGACCATCTCGGCCCCATTGGAATATCTGTTCAGAGGAACAGATATTCCAATGGGGCTTTTTGTTGTTTTCAAAGCTCTGGAAATCATCTAAATCGGCATGAATTCGTGTCACATTTACGAGCTAGTCGATTGTTATATAGATATAACATTAGAATGGAGTGAGAAGATGTACTTATTAAACAAACACACGTTCAAAAAAACTATTGCCGTGACCGCTGCTTCAGCAATGCTAGGTCTTGGAATCTTAGGGACAAGCCATGTTCTCGCCTCTCCGGCAGCTGCGGCTTCAACGAGTCAATCCAGCAGTAGCTTATTCTCCCGTTCCGAAGAGAAAGGGCTTCAGAAGGCGGCTGAACAGGGGTTGACAAAGAAAGTGAATTACAGCGCTACTCATGGGGGAGTGACGTTAAAAGCCGTCGAATATTTTTACGACGGGACGCGTGTCAACGTGTTGCTGCAGCGGGAAGGGGCCAAATTCCCGTTACCCATGACCGCCGAAATTCCAGGGATCCGTGAAGGTGTCGTGATCGGGGACGTCAAGGAAAAGGGAATTTACGTGGGTTCGGACTTTTTATACAATGGTAAAAAACTGACAAATATTGGATTTAACAGTGTTAATTTCGGGCCAAATGACGATTCCATGTTTTTGGAATTCAACGATGCGATCCGTAAAGCAAACAGGCCCGCTTCCCCGGACAAGTTCAATTTGACGCTTAAGGTTGGATTATCCGGAGTCAAAGAAGTCTTTGAACTTACTTTTCCCGTCGTCAAAACTACGGGAAAAAGCAATAATATCGTTATGAGGCCGGCTGCTAAAAAAAGCTTCGGCTCTTTCAGCTACCAAGTTACCCGGCTAGAGGTAACACCGTTTACGAATCGTCTGGAGTTGAACAGTAACGGGAAATACAAAGGGGCGGAAGTATATTATGACCTTGCGGATGATAAGGGGAAACTGTCCAAATCTTTGATGCCATTACCTCATGCTTACTATGATTCGACTTACAGCCAATTTTCACAAATACCTGCATCCATGACCATAAAGCCATATATACTAACCAAAAATAAAGATGGAGCGTTGGAAATGGACGACCAAGGCCATCCGAAAAAAACGTATATTAAAGAACTTGAAATGAAAATTCAAATCAAAAAATAGACATGCGGAAAGACTAGCCGTCATGTAAAAAGATATTGAGGACCTGGATGTACTTCAGACCCATTGGAATGCCTTATCAAACCGGCATTCCAATGGGTCTATTTTTATTGCATAAACCGTTTAATTCTGTATTTCCACCCCCCCCCTTTAAATAGAAATGTGTCCAACGGATGGGGACTCAAATTAATAATTGGAGGGTCACGATTGTAGTGTAAGTCATTATATTCGTTGAGGGTGACTTATAAAACAGACATAAGAGGTGATTCATTTGTTTTCGTTCCGTTATCGACTACTGACGTGGTCCTCATTTATCGGTATGTTCTTCGTATTACTTGCTGGAGCGATAGTAACCAAAACGGGATCAGGCCGAGGTTGTGGTGACGATTGGCCATTATGTAATGGCAAATTTGTCCCCGCCTATACGCTGGAATCCATGATCGAATATTCTCACCGCATGATAACAGGTGTAGTGGGACTGCTGGTTCTTGCAACCTTCATTGCGACATGGCGTTATTACAAGTCGCATAAGGAAGCGTTGTACTATGCCGGAGGAACACTGTTTTTTACAATTATTCAAGCTTTAATGGGAGCAGCCGCTGTCATGTGGCCGCAACAGCCTGCTGTAATGGCCCTCCATTTCGGCATCGCTCTGCTTGCAGTTGCCAGCAGCATGCTTCTAGTCGTATGGATGTATCAGATGCAAAAAGAAAAAGTGAGCTATCGTGCGGTTCCTATTCCAACCCATATTAGAGTCATCGTATGGGGAACATGGGTGCATAGCTGTATCGTCATATATCTTGGCGCGTACATTCGTCATACCGAGTCGGATGCTGGGTGTATGGGGTGGCCGTTGTGCAATGGACAAGTCATTCCTTATATGTACGGCGCGTCAGGGATCGTATTCATTCATCGGGTAGCAGCTGCGCTTCTATTGGTTTTGGCCATTATTCTGTTTATTCTTGTTCGGCGGCACGAAGCGAAGAGTGATCACTCAGAGCTTACATTCTCGACAACCGGCCTGCTTGTTTTTGTGACGGCACAGATTTTCAGTGGAGCATGGCTCACATTCGTAATGAATGATCCAGACGCATATCTGTTTGCCAGTCTCGTTCATAATGTTTTGGCCACCTTCTTGTTCAGTATACTGACTACTTTGTCCATTCGGTCGTGCAAGAGGAGACACTTGTAAATCGAAGTGTTCAAGAAAACGGAATATCAATCGCCTTCTTTGTGACATTTGTTACAGAAAGTTGAACATGGACTGTTCTTATTTCTGAAAGAGCGGCTGGTGACACTCCACCTGTTCTCTTATACAGTAATTCAGGAATAGCAAGTGGAATGGAGCTGAAGGAAATGAAGCGATCTAAAGCGCTGCGATACATGATGTTGTTTGTCATGTCGATCATGACGGTGCTAGCAACAACCGGATGTGCAGAAAAGATCATTGTATTGAATCCCAAGGGGCCTATTGCAGAGCAGCAGCGAGATTTGATGGTGATTACACTCTTGCTGTGCAGTATTGTAATTGTTCCTGTACTCATCCTTACTGCGTTTATTATCTGGCGATACCGTGACAAAAAGGGAAGAAAGGCGCGTTATACACCGAATTGGGAGCACAGCACCAAGCTGGAGCTCATTTGGTGGGGAATACCAATCGTTATTATTTTGGCGTTGGCCGTAATAACCGTAAAAGCTACATATGCATTGGAACCCTCAAAGCCGCTGGCTTCAGATAAGAAGCCTTTGACCGTTCAAGTAACTTCCCTCAATTGGAAGTGGTTGTTCCAGTACCCGGAACAGGGGATTGCAACGATAAATGAGTTGAAAATTCCGGAGGACGTGCCGGTTCGGTTTGAAATCACCGCCGACTCTCCAATGAACTCGTTTTGGATTCCACAGCTTGGAGGACAAATGTATGCCATGTCCGGCATGGCGATGAATCTTCATCTGCAAGCCGATGAGGTGGGGCATTACTGGGGGTCTGGGGCTAATTTCACCGGCACCGAATTTGCTCAGATGTATTTCGATGTAGAAGCGACCACTCAGGAACAATTCGATCAATGGGTGGATGATGTTAAAACAGGATCACCGAAGCTAACATTGGACGGATATAAACAGTTGGTTGAGCCCTCGACTTCAGAAGTTCAGACATTTTCCGAGTTTCCTGAAGGGTTGTTCGAGATGACCGTTACGAAATACGGAGCCTCTCACAACCATGGGTTGTCGTCGAAAGAGGCTCAAAAAATCAAGCCAGATGAAGCAAAGTAGGTATATTTGGATCATGAAGTAAGGAGAGATTTATCCATGTGGGAGAAGGTAAAAGACTTCGCCTCCGAGTTTTTTGTAACGGGCGATCCGTTAATATACGGAGCCGATGTAACTATCGTACTAACCATGATAGCAATCATATTCGGGTTAACTTATTTTAAGAAATGGAAATGGCTGTGGCGAGAATGGCTCACTACGGTTGACCATAAAAAGATCGGAATCCTGTATATTCTAGCTGCTTTTCTAATGTTGTTCCGTGGGGGAGTTGATGCTCTTCTCATGAGAGCACAACTGGCCATGCCGGGGGTCGATTTCCTGACACCGGATCACTATAATCAGATTTTTACAACGCATGGCGTCATTATGATTCTATTTATGGCCATGCCATTCATGTTCGGTTTGTTCAACATCATGGTACCGCTTCAAATTGGAGCAAGGGATGTCGCGTACCCATTTTTGAACTCGTTAAGCTTCTGGTTGTTCTTCTCAGGTGCGATGTTGTTTAACCTATCATTTGTAATCGGGGGCTCACCCGATGCGGGCTGGCTCGCGTATCCACCTTATTCTGAGCTTCAATACAACCCTGGAGTTGGACAGGATTTCTACATTTGGGGTATACAGATCTCAGGTATCGGTAGCTTGATGACCGGGATTAACTTTATTGTAACGATCCTGAAAATGCGGGCGCCAGGAATGAAGTTGATGAAAATGCCGATGTTTTCATGGTCGGTGTTATCCAGTTGTATTGCGATCATCTTTTCGTTTCCAATCTTGACAGCAACTCTGGCGCTGTTGTTCCTAGACCGTTATGCCGGCGCACATTTCTTCACCCTGGATGGCGGCGGAAACCCTATGATGTATATCAACTTGATCTGGATGTGGGGTCATCCTGAGGTTTACATTATTGTACTTCCCGCATTTGGTATCTTCTCTGAAATTGTGTCAACTTTTGCGAAGAAAAAGTTGTTTGGATACAAATCCATGGTGTATGCCATGATGATCATCAGCGTATTGTCTTTCCTCGTTTGGGCGCACCATTTCTTTACGATGGGATCAGGAGCTGACGTAAATGCATTCTTTGCGTTAACGACCATGCTAATTGCCATACCAACTGGTGTTAAAGTGTTCAACTGGCTCTTCACCATGTTCAGAGGAAAAATCACGTTTGAAACTCCTATGTTGTGGACGATCGGATTTATCCCGTGCTTTATTGTCGGTGGGCTGACTGGAGTACTTCTGTCGGTTGCACCAGCTGACTTTCAATTCCACAACAGCTACTTCCTGATCGCTCACTTCCACCAGGTCATTATCGGTGGTGTAGTGTTCGGTTATTTTGCTGGGCTGTACTATTGGTGGCCCAAAATGTTCGGCTTTAAGCTGAATGAACGTATCGGAAAATGGGCGTTCTGGGTCTGGAACATCGGATTTTACTTCTGCTTCATGCCACAATATGTTCTCGGTCTCATGGGAATGACCCGCCGCGTCGTCACTTACACCTGGGACAAAGGCTGGTGGGAATTGAACGTCGTTTCAACGATTGGGGCAGTATTGATGGGGATTGCATTTCTGTTCCAGGTATGGCAGATCGTTGATGGGTTCAAGCATCGCAAAAATAATCTGGATACAACAGGAGATCCGTGGAATGGACGCACACTGGAATGGTCCACCCCATCTCCGGCTCCGGTGTACAATTTCGCGGTCCTACCGCAAGTTACTCAGCAGGATGATTGGTGGGAGCGTAAGCAGCGCAAAGAACAGGGACAATCTGGACCTACTCCGGTTCAAAAATTGGAGCCCATTCATATGCCTAGAAACTCCGGTACTCCTATTATCATGTCGGGTTGCTGGTTCATAGCCGGTTTCGGATTTATATTCCATTGGGAGTGGTTTGTTATAGCTGGTTTGGGTGGAGTAGTCGCTTGTTTACTTTACCATTCCTTCAACTATGATACGGATTATTACATCCCTGTCGATGAAATTGAACGTACAGAAGCCGCCTTAAGGAAGGTGAATATTTAATGGCACAATCCCATTTGCAGGAGTCTCACCATGACCATCCGGATATGGAGGAGGTACGGACATTCGGTTTTTGGATCTATTTAATGACCGATGTTATTATTTTTGGAACTTTATTTGCAACGTATATCGTCCTTCAGCATAACACCGATGGAGGACCGGGAGCTGCCGATCTGTTCCAGATAAACGGTATTATTGCAAGTACTTTCATATTGCTTACGAGCAGTTATACATGTGGACTTGCCGTACTCGCCATGCATAAAAAGAAAGTAAAGGCTCTGATGGGCTGGCTAGGTGTTACTGCATTGCTCGGTGCAACTTTCCTAAGTCTAGAAATTACTGAGTTTGTTCACTTGGTGGATCAAGGTGCTACGATTGGCACGAGTGCATTTTTATCAGCGTTCTTCACGCTGGTGGGTACTCACGGTATCCACGTATTGTTTGGATTAGTATGGATTGTCGCTTTAATCATTCAGTTGTCAAGAAGAGGTATTACACCGGTGACAACGCGTAAAGTCAATATCATTAGTCTGTTCTGGCATTTCCTTGACGTTGTTTGGATATTTGTGTTCACGATTGTGTACTTGATGGGGGTGAGCTAACATGACGGATTCGAACTCGGCTCATGTACAGGAAGAGCATCATGGTTCCTTTAAATCGTATACGATCGGATTTATTTGCTCCATTATTTTAACGGTGATTCCGATTGCAGTGGTCTTGAATGAATGGCTTCAAGGAACAGGGTTAGCACTCGTGCTGATGATAGCCGCCGTATTGCAGCTGTTTGTTCAACTATTATTCTTCATGCATTTACGTGAGGAAAAGAACCCTCGCTATAATTTGATCTCCTTGATCCTCGGTCTGGTGATTCTGGTCGTTATTGTCGCAGGATCGATATGGATCATGCTTAACAACATGGTGGCATTATGAAAAAAAAGAGTATGCTGGCGGACTGGCTGCACTTAACCAAGCCACGCATACTTCAGCTTAATCTCATTGCTACATTCGGAGGCTTCTGGCTGGCCTCTGAATGGGTAATAAATGAAAGCTTGTTGCTGTGGACACTGCTCGGTACGGTCCTCACCATGGCATCCGCCTGCGTCGTTAACAATGTGTGGGACTATAAGCTGGATCGCAAGATGAATCGAACGAAAGATAGGCCGCTGGCAGAAGGGCGATTAAAGCTGGCATATGTAGTCTTGTACGCCTTTGTGCTCGGTATTGCCGGAGAAACGATTTTGTTTTGGAAGGTTAATACGCTTTGTGGCTGGCTCGGGTTGCTCGGCATGTTCGTCTATATTGTTATTTATACGATGTGGCTGAAAAGAACATCGACCTGGAGCACGGCAGTTGGCGGTGTTTCGGGGGCGATGCCGCCCGTTATTGGATACTGTGCGATTACGAATCAACTGGATGCAGGGGCTTTTCTTTTATTCTTATTGTTGTTTTTATGGCAGCCTGCCCATTTCTGGTCACTTGCCATACGCCGTGTTGAAGAGTATAAAGCGGCTGGATATCCACTTTTGCCTGTGAAAAAAGGGATAAGACGCACGAATTTGCAGATGATTCCGTATGTCGTGCTTCTGGTTCCTACCGTTATTCTGATGTATGTATTACAATACTCAGGCGTCATTTTCCTTATCGTATCCTTGATTGGAAGTGTGCTGTGGTTGTGGCATACCGTACGCGGTATAACGAAATCTCAAAATGACCGATGGGCTAAAACGAATTTTTTCATTTCGGTCAATTATTTAATGATTGTGTTCGTCATCATGATCTTGGATACAGCAGGACGGTCATTTTGATACGCTAATGAAACTATTATGAACTTTACGGTTAGGGAGGGTAAGCAGTGACAAGAAAACGCGGCTTAATTATTGCCATATTAGCAGTACTTCTCCTAAGCGCCTGCAACCAGAAAGCGGTGGATGATTCAACACTACGGGCAACGATTATGTCTCCCGAGGATGAAGAAGCTGTCGCATTGTATAAAAATCAATGCATCTCCTGCCATGCAGTAGATTTAAGTGGCAAAGTGGGGCCGGCCTTGCAAAATATCGGCTCAACAATGACGGAGGAAAAAATCAACGAAATTATTCGGGATGGCTCAAAGGGCATGCCTTCTTTTAAAAAGCTGTTAGAGGATAACGAGATTGAGATTTTAGCTGGGTGGTTGGCTAATATGAAATAAGGGGGAGTATGTTTTGAAAAAGCTTGCTATAGTTACTTTACTCATCATGATCCTTGGAGTGGCAACGGCATGTGGAAATTCCAAGCCAAACCAGTTTAGCATCCCAGTTGAACCATTTGAATATATGAACCAAGATGAGGAGACCGTATCCTTATCGGATTTAAGTGGTAAAGTATGGGTTGCGGATTTTGTCTTTACACATTGTATTACGGTGTGTCCAACAATGACAGCCAATATGGCGGAACTTCAGAAACGATTAAAAAAAGAAGGGGTAGAGGCTGAACTGATTTCATTCTCTGTTGATCCGGAGCGTGATGACCCTGCGGCATTAAAAAGCTATCTAGAGAAGTTTGATGCTGATTTTACGAACTGGCATGCCTTAACTGGTTACGAATACGAAGACATCAAATCGTTTGTTCTGAAATCTTTCAAGACGCCCCTTATCATGGATACTGCTTCAGATCAAGTAATACACGGCACTTCTTTTTACTTGGTTGATCAATCTGGAACGGTCGTTGCAAAGTATGATGGAACTACGGATACTCCATACGACAAAATTATTAAAGATGTGAAAGCTTTACAGAAGTAAAGGACGAGAAGAAGATATACAAAAAGGTGCATGGTAGAGATTCTTTACGAACATTGAATCGTATCATGCACCTTTTTTTAATTTTCTATTTCTAATGTTGAGCGAAGCGCTTCCGCAAATCTGGATATGCCAGTATGAATATCTTCAGTTCTTGCACGGGCAAATGTAAGCCTAACGTAACTGGAATCCGATCCATATACACTTCCAGGTACGAAGATTACCCCTCTTTGAATAGCGGCATCCAGTAATTTGGTGTCATTCACCTCAGGTACAATTTTGCACCACAGATGCAGTCCTCCATCAGGAATATGATACTCAACAAGATCTGGCATCTCTTTTTGAATGACCTCAATGATTAAATCGCGCTTGTAAAGAAGAGTTGACCGCAACCGATCCATATGGGGATCAAAAAACGGTGATTCCAGGAATGTAGCGGCAACCTTTTGCGGTACAACACTAAGGCCAAAATCCATTTGCTGTCTGGCATCAGCCAGTCGTTCGACAACGGAATGAGGAGCTACCATCCATCCAACACGCAAGCCGGATGCGGCAATTTTGGAAAAAGACCCGATATAAAGCACAGACCCGATCGCATCAGACGATTTTAACGGTGAAGGGGGCGTACCTTTGTATGCCGTTAAGCTAAAAGGGTCATCCTCAACGATGGGTAGTCCGAGTTCGCTTGCAACATCAAGCAATTTTTTTCTTCTCTCTTCAGCAAGTAAAGTACCCGTTGGGTTCTGAAAGTTGGGATTAATAAACATCATTTTGATTTTATGTTTTTTGAATAGAGAACGAATATCTTCAGGCTGCACACCCCGCTCATCGACGGGAAGCCTGAACAATCGAAGACCAGCAGACTGGAACATGGGCAATGAATAACTGTACGATGGATCTTCAATGGCGACTGCGTCCCCTGGAGATAACAAACATTGGGTTATCAAGTATAAAGATTGCTGTGAACCGGATGTAATCAGTATTGACGATTCGGTCGTATGGATACCTCGATACTCTTTTAGAAACGATACCAGTGCCTGTCTCAAAGGCATATAGCCTTGGGGGTTGTCATAACCCCAATACGACGTATTTTGTTTTTCGTTCATTATTGCATTAATCTCGTCAATGGGTGCCAAGTCTCCGGCGAGTTCACCACTGGCAAAATCTATGATGGATGGATCCTGCTCCAGAGCGACACGAATACGGCGCAAAAAAGGCAAGTTAGGCAAGAAATTACCACCTTCCGCATAACGATGCCAATTCGGTGTATGTTTGGGTGTTGCTCCCCATTTTGTTCTGCTGACCCGGGTACCGCTTCCAGATCGGCTTTCTATGATTCCAAGCGACCGAAGCTCTGCATATGCAAGCACAACGGTGCTACGATTTACCCCCAGTTGGTCTGCTAATTTACGTTCGGAAGGAAGCAAACTTCCAGGTGGAAACTCCCCGTAGGATATTCTTTGTTCGAGATCATCTGCGATTTGTTGATAAAGAGGCTGATTGCTTTTGCGATCAGGTTTCCACACATTTTTCATCCTTTCTGTCTGTATGTAGAATGAACAAGCACTGTGATTTTTATCATATCACTATTCGTTTTTTAGAAAAGTCTGAATTTTCATCATATATATGACAAAACTCTATCAATCTGTTGAACATGGATGGGAATATTGTCGAATTAATTGGATGGTTAAATTCATTCATTAATGGACGGTTTGAAATGAGGGTTCGTCATATATCATATATCATAATATCGCTCGAGAAGGGAAGGATGACATGAACAGTCAACATATTCGTGTAGCCGTTGTACAGGACGCTCCTATTTTGTTTAACAAACAATCAGCTATGGACAAGATTGATGGTCATACGAGAGATGCTGCAGAGCAAGGAGCCGACCTGGTTGTGTTTCCCGAAGTTTTTTTAGGGGGGTATCCTAGAGGCTTGAGCTTTGGAACCCGTGTCGGAAGCAGAAATACTGATGGCAGAAAAGACTGGGAACGATATTGGGAAAGCGCGATCGATATTCCTGGAACGGAGACAGACACATTAGGGGAACTTGCTAAGGAAACGGGTGTTTATCTTGTCATCGGAGTAGTTGAAAGAGATCAGGAGTTCAGCAGAGGGACCTTATACAATTCTATGGTATACATCGGACCAGACGGGAAGGTTCTCGGTAAACACCGGAAGCTCGTACCTACGGGTTCGGAGCGCCTGTTGTGGGGACAAGGTGATGGAAGCACTCTTACGGTTATCGATACGCCGTTCGGAAGAATAGGCGGACTCATCTGTTGGGAAAATTATATGCCGCTTGCTCGGACGTCTATGTACGCACAAGGAATTGACATTTACATCGCTCCAACAGCAGATGCACGCGATACATGGCAGGCTGCACTGCGCCATATTGCCTGTGAAGGCCGCTGTTTCGTCATCTCTTGCAATCAGTATTCGACCAAAGACTCATATCCCGCTGATTTAGCTTGTTATGAAGATGTTGAACAAGATCCCGATATATTAAGCAGAGGGGGAAGTGCTATTGTAAGTCCTCTTGGAGAATATGTCGTTGAACCTTTGTATAATGAAAAAGGCATTCTGTTCGCAACGCTGGACCTTTCTCAAATCGTTCAAAGTCGTTATGATTTTGATGTGGTTGGTCACTATAGCCGTCCTGATGTATTTCAGTTAGTAGTTAACCGGAAAAAGCAGGATATTACACAATTCTTATAAATTGAGTATTCAAACCTTTTTGTTACCTTGCTGGAGTGTTAGGTTTTAAGTTACAATATTTTAATGAACTACGATAAAAGGGGAGGTGCATCAAAGTGGATAAAGTATCGTCTTCTAAGAAATCGGTCATGGCCTGCCCATCCACCCATAAAACTTTTAGCTTAGCACTCCAAGCACTTGTTGTTCTTGAGAAACACTCAGGCGGTAAATGTTCCAGCGGTGATATCGCAACTCATCTGCATATCGATGCGACGCTTATCAGAAGAATTTTAAAGGCGTTGGCCTTAGAACATATTATCGAATCCCGTGAAGGAAGAGACGGGGGATACCGATTAGTTAAGGGCGCAGATAACATATCGCTTGCTGATATTTATTCGGCGCTCCAGATTCACAATACCATCGCCGACAGCATGTTGGAGGCTGCAAGAGATAACTGCTTAGGTGGTCAGATGAAGAACGCTTTTTCTGATATTTTATCTGAGATTGAGGAAAGTACACTAAATGTACTGAAATCCTATACTATCGCTGACATCGTCGAAAGAATGATGTAACGATTGATGTTGTGTATTGACAAACGAAATATATTTGCATTATACTGTGCAATTATCGGCACAGTATAATCGTGATCTAAACTGTGCATTATTTTGCACAATAATTTTTAAGGAGTGTTCAACCATGTCAACTTTGACAAAAAAGGATTTTCTTAGTGTTGTAAGAGAGCGCCATTCTGTACGGCAGTATGATCCATCGGTAAAAATATCGCGGGAAGAGATGCAGGAAATGCTGACGGAGGCTACATCTGCACCATCCTCAAGCAATCTTCAGCCTTGGCGATTTCTCGTCATTGATGATCAGGCCTTGAAAGAAAAGCTGTATCCAATTGCCAATAACCAGGCACAAGTATTAGATGCATCCGCCGTCATCGCTGTATTAGGTGATATGGAGTGGTATGACAAAGCGGAAGATATTTATACACAATCGCAGGAAGCGGGATATATGCCAGAGGAAGTTAAACAGAAAATGATCGCAACTGCGAATCAAGTGTATCGCCATTTGGATGATTCCAAAAAGAGAAGCATTGTGGATATCGATTCAGGTTTAATTTCCATGCAGCTTATGTTAATCGCTCGCGAAAAAGGTTACGATACCGTACCTATGGGTGGATTTAACCATGAAAAATTCAAAGAGGCGTTTAACCTTCCAGCCAACTATGAGAGCATCATGCTGATTGCGATCGGTAAAGCGGCTCAACCGGCGCGCCAAACTGTAAGACTTCCTCTGAATCAGGTGGCTTTTTGGAATGAAATAAACTAAGGGGACAAATTGACCCTAAAACCAAACAGGTCACCCAGGGATTTATCCTTGATATGCTCCCATCATAGTAGACAGTAGAAAAAAACAAAATTCTACTCTACTAATGATGGGAGTTTTTTATGATGTCCAAAAGGAATTCAATTTCTTTTGATGTAAAGTTACGTATCGTGGAGCGATGCCTTCAGCATGAGACGACCCCCAGTTATGAAGCCAAGCAGTTGGGGGTAGATAAAAACACGGTTAAAGATTGGATAAGAAAATATAAAGTAGATGGTTATGAAGGATTAAAGAAATCCAGAGGACATAAAGCATACTCAAAGAAACTGAAGCTTGCTGCCATCAGGGATGTTTTATCCGGAAATCATTCTATACGAGAGGCGACAAAGAAGTATCATATTTCGAGTATAAGTGTTTTGATGGGATGGATTTCCAAGTATACTTGTAGGAAAGAAATAAAACCTACTCGTAAAGGAAAGGGACTATCTCGTATGAATAAAGGACGTAAAACCACTTTCGAAGAACGCATTGAAATCGCGCAGTATACGATCGCCAATGATTTGGATTATCAGAAATCCATAGAAAAATATAATGTTTCTTATACCCAGGTCTACTCATGGGTGCAAAAATATAAATCTGGCAGCGAGGAGTCCCTCAAGGACAATCGTGGTCGCAAAAAGCCTGTAGAAGAGCTAGATGACCATGAACGACTCAAGCTTCGGATCAAAGAACTGGAAGCACGGAACGAATATTTAGAAATGGAGAACGCCCTCGCAAAAAAGTTGGCAGAGATCAAGCGACGAAATTCACGCTAACGTTAGTCCGGCATGTGGACTTGTACCAAGCTATCCAAGAACTGCACGCTGAGAAAGGCTATGCCCTCACGAAGCTGTGTGAGATAGCCGGAATCGCTCGATCTGCCTATTATAAATGGTTAAAGTGGAAGCCATCCCACAAGGAACTTGAAATTCTTTCGCTGGCAAAGGAAGTAAAGCTTCGTTATGACAAGCGGAAGGGAGTGCTTGGCTATCGCCAAATTAGCATCCAATTGAACCGTAAACTTAAAAAAAATTACAACAAAAAGCGTTATTATCGAATTATGCGTGCTCTTGGATTGAAATCGGTGATTCGCAAGAAACGGCCGAACTACGTGAAGGTATCTGAAATACATGTGGCTGAAAATGTGATGAATCGTGAATTTTACGCGGATTCTCCAAATATGAAGTGGTGCACAGACGTAACAGAATTGAAGTACGGGAATGGCCGTAAAGCCTATTTGAGCGCTATCGTTGATGTATACGATAACTCCATTGTTTCATGGGTTCTAAGCCACTCCAACAATAATAAACTCGTTATGGATACGGTGAAGAAGGCTTACTGGAAAAACCCAGGTGTGACTCCACTTCTCCATAGCGACAGAGGCTTCCAATATACTTCATATGAATACAATCGACTTAAGGATAAATACGGTTTTACTAAAAGTATGTCTCGTGTAAGCCGATGTCTGGATAACCAACCCATTGAACGCTTTTGGGGGACATTTAAGGCAGAAAGCTTTTATCTGACGAAACACGACACCTATGAAGATGTCCTCAAAGACGTGAGAATTTATATCCGCTACTACAACAATTACCGCTATACAGAGCGATTAAATGGCTTGTCTCCCAACGAGTATCGACGAGCTGCTTAACGATGAGAAAAGAAAATAAACCCTCAGCTCTGTTAACTTGAACTGAGGGAAATAATCTAACCATTTTTTGTTTTTTACACTGTCTACTTGACAGGGGGCACTTCACCTTGGGTGACCTGTTTGGTTTTGGGAATTACCTGTTGTTATTGCGCCTCATCAGCAGAAACATGCACCGCGCTCTGGGAGTTGTTGCACACGGTGTGAATAATAATCGGTGCTTGGAGAGAGGCACAAGCCCCAAGGTACACGGCAGAAGCAAAGAAAATGCTCGCACAAACACTCACTGGCGGACAGAGAATCCGTTATTTGTGAAATTCAGCTGTTTTAGGAGTTACTCGCGGACTGAGGTTCCGTTATTTGCTTGTAAAGTCTCCAAATTCCTTGGTTTGACGGATAATAGCGGATCTCCTGTCCGCGTACACACCAAAACAGTCAAAAATGGAAAAATAGCGGAACGTCTGTCCTTAAGAATCTGCAAAAATAGTGTGTTTATGCGGCTGCAGGCCACCGACCGGAAACTGTTGCAACCTCACCATGGTATCGACGCCAGAAGAAGCACGCGGAGCAAAAATAAATTAGTATAGAGTAGAGTTTTTCGTACTATGCTCAAATCCAGCGTGCGGTACGGCATTGCATGACGTCGGTCGAATTACCTCTTATTCCACTAACCGCAAGTACAATTCAAGACCGGTTTGCGAGCAGCTGTTGTCTCGTCAAGACGCTTCACGACCGTTGTATACGGTGCATTGATGACTAGCTCCGGATTCGTTTCGGCTTCCTGTGCGATTTGAATCATTACATCAATAAAACCGTCTAGCGTTTCTTTACTTTCGGTTTCAGTTGGCTCGATCATGATACACTCCTCGACATTCAGCGGGAAGTAAATGGTTGGCGGATGATAGCCAAAATCGAGTAATCGTTTCGCAATGTCGAGGGTTCGTACGCCGTATTCCTTCAGCTTTTTGCCGGATAATACGAATTCGTGCTTGCATAGACCGGGATAAGCGACTTCGTAATAAGGCGCCAGCCTATGCATCATATAGTTGGCGTTCAAGACCGCAAGTTCCGAAACCCGGCGAAGACCGTCCGGCCCGTAACTACGGATGTACGTATAGGCACGTACCAGAATACCGAAGTTACCGTAAAAAGCTTTCACACGGCCAATCGACTGCGGACGATCGTAATCCCAGTAAAATGTTCCGTCCTGACGTTTGGAAACAATCGGTTTGGGAAGGAAGGGGATCAACTTATCTTTCACCCCGACGGGACCAGCTCCTGGACCACCGCCGCCATGCGGCGTGCTCATCGTCTTGTGCAGATTGAGGTGGACAACGTCAAAGCCCATGTCTCCCGGGCGTGTAATTCCCATGATCGCATTGGAATTCGCTCCGTCATAATAGAGAAGACCGCCTGCTTCATGTACGATCTCAGCAATTTCCACGATTTGTTCTTCAAACAGACCAAGAGTACTCGGGTTCGTCAGCATCAATGCTGCTGTGTCGCTTCCAACAACAGCTCTGAGAGCATCAAGATCGACCATACCGCGCTCATTGGATTGAATTGTAATCGTATCATATCCTGCCACTGTAGCACTGGCCGGGTTCGTTCCGTGTGAGGAGTCCGGCACGATCACTTTGGTCCGCTGCTCACCACGGCTCTCGTGATATGCACGAATCAGCATCAGTCCAGTCCATTCACCGTGAGCGCCAGCCGCTGGCTGCAATGTCACTTGATCCATCCCGGTCAAAGCGGCGAGATCGTCTTGAAGCGTATAGAGCATTTCCAGAGCTCCCTGAATGCTTTCCTCGGGTTGATAAGGATGAATCTTGGCAAAACCCGGAAAACGGGCCACATCCTCGTTGATTTTTGGGTTGTATTTCATCGTGCAGGAACCAAGGGGATAGAAGCCGTTATCAATGCCGAAGTTACGACGTGACAACTCCGTGTAATGGCGAATGACATCCACTTCGTACACCTCTGGCAGTTCCGCCAGTTTGGAACGAAGCATGCTTTCTGGAATCCATTCTGATACATCCGTTTCCGGTACGTCACAATCAGGTAAGGAATAGGCCACTCGGCCCGGTTTACTTAGTTCGAAGATCAGCGCTTTTTCCGGTTTCATACGATTGCCTCCAATTCTCCGATGAATCGCTCAATTTCTTCTTTAGTTCGCCGTTCCGTAACGGCGATGAGCATGCGACCCTGCAGCTCCGGATAGGCTAGCCCAAGATCGTAGCCGCCGATGTAACCAGCCTTGAGGAGTTTAGCATTAACTTCTTTTAAATCAACCCCATCTGGCAATTTCACGACAAATTCATTAAAGAATGGCGAAGCGAATTCTATATCTAGGGAGCCTTTCGTGATGCATTCGGAGGCGTAATGCGATTTACGGACATTAAGCAATGCGACCTCCTGCATACCCATCTTTCCAAGGGTAGACATATACACAGAGGCGCAAAGTGCCAATAATGCCTGGTTGGAACAAATGTTCGATGTCGCTTTTTCGCGTCTGATATGCTGCTCACGGGCTTGCAGCGTAAGAACGAAGCCGCGCTTGCCGTCCCGATCGACGGTCTGGCCGACAATCCGGCCTGGAATACGGCGCATCAACGGCTCGGATACCGCGAAGAAACCGCAGGTCGGACCGCCAAGCGAAGCTGGTATACCTAGGGGCTGGGCATCGCCGACAACGATGTCAGCACCTAGTTCTCCAGGTGATTCAAGCAGGCCAAGGGAAAGCGGGTTCACACTAAGCACGAGCAGTGATTTTTGGGCATGAACTAGCGGCTCGATGGCTTTTACGTCCTCAATGCATCCGAAGAAGTTTGGAGATTGGATAAGGACTGCAGCCGTATCATCTGTAATAGCAGACGCCAAAGCATCGGTGTCGGTAACGCCGTTTTTGAAGCCTACCTCTACAACTTCAAGGCCAAGGCCGTGAGCAGAAGTAAGGACTATTTCCCGAGCTTCCGGATGAACGGTACGGGAAATGACAATCTTCTTGCGCTTCGTAGCGCCTGACGCAAGTGCCGCCGCTTCTGCAAGAGCAGTGGAGCCGTCATACATACTGGCATTGGCTACCTTCATCCCGGTCAGCTCACAGATATAAGATTGAAATTCAAAGATCGCTTGCAGCTCACCTTGACTGACCTCCGCCTGGTAAGGCGTATACGCTGTGTAAAATTCGGATCGTGAAATGACATGATTAAGTACAACAGGAATATGATGATCGTACAACCCTGCACCCAGAAAGCTGGTGTAACGTTCAAAATCAGCATTGCGAGCGGCAAGTCCGTTCATATACTTTAGAAGTTCAGGCTCACTTAGTTTTTCGGACATGGGCAGAACTCCGTCGTAACGCACCTCAGCAGGAATATCTGCAAATAGATCCTCAATGGATTCCGCGCCAACAGCGGCAAGCATTTCAGATTGATCCTGCTCAGTCATCGGTAAATAACGATGCTTCATCATAAGGTTTCTCCTTTTTTATAAAATGGTGTCTTTACTACGATCGCTTTAAGTCGCTTACCGCGAATTTCAATCGAAACCTCAGTCCCTACTGGAGCATATCTGCTGTCGATCAGTGCAAGGCCGAGATTTCGCTTCGACGTTGGTGACTGCGTACCGCTAGTGATTTCACCGATTAGAGAATCGTCCACATACACCAGGTAATGAGAGCGGGGGATCCCGCGATCAATTAGTTCAACACCAACAAGCTTACGGGATACACCTTCGTTCTTTTGCAGAGCTAATGCATCTCGTCCAATAAAGTTGCCTTTGTCCAGCTTTACGAAGTATCCAAGACCTGCTTCAAGCGGAGAAATGGTGTCTGACAGTTCTTGGCCGTACAGCGCGAGCTTAGCTTCGAATCGAAGAGTATCACGCGCACCAAGCCCTGCCGGAATCAGGCCGTTCGGCTCGCCGGCAGCGAGCAGCCCTGTCCATATGGCCGAAGCAGATTCAGCTGGGCAATATATTTCGAAGCCGTCCTCGCCGGTGTAACCGGTACGGGAGAGGAGAACGGAGGTACCGCATACATCCGCGTTTTGAATAAAATGAAAAGATGACAGTGTATGAACAGGTTCATCGCTCACCTTAGATAAAATAGCCGCGGCTTCAGGACCCTGCAGGGCAATGAGAGCGGTTTCTATCGAGATGTTTTGAAGGTCAACGCCATCGATGAGATGGTCCTTTAACCACTGTAAATCCTTGTCGATGTTAGATGCATTCACAACTAGCATAAATTGATTATCTGAGAGCTTGTAGACTAGCAGATCGTCCACGGTGCCGCCGTTATCATTGCACATAGGAGCATATTGGGCCTGACCGACAGACAACCGCGAAACATCATTAGTAACCATTTGCTGCAAAAAAACCTCGGCGTTTGGCCCGGTTACCAGAAATTCACCCATATGGGAAACGTCGAACAGACCGGCTTGTCGGCGTACAGCTTCGTGTTCTCGAACAATTCCGTGAAACTGTACAGGCAGCTCCCAGCCTCCAAAATCGATGCAGCGGACGGATGGGAAATCCGAGTAAAGCGGGTAAAGCGGCGTTCGTTGCAATGAACTCATTTTGAGCACCTCTTTAGCATGAAATTGGGACTACACAAAAAAAGACAGGCAAAAGGAATAACATACGCGCAAAGCAAGCTTTGCCGTATCATTGTCCTTCTGCTCTGTCCTTTGTACCTGAGAGTTACCTCTACACAAATTATGTAAGCAAGATATGAAGCGCGTGTGAGTTTCCCCTTTGGTGATCCTATATGTATCAGGATTCTCTCCAGAGGTGCGTCCAGTAAAAGTCCTTTTGCCTGAGAGATTCACCGTTGTTTCGGTTTACTCCTTCGGCGTTACCCGTTAGTCGGTAATCTCTCCCAATACCTTCATCCGCTTATTCAGCTCTATTATGCTTTTTGTTCTTCACATCATTATAACCGTCGGTCTCTGTAACGTGTCAACCTTTAGTTCGTCAAAAAATATTATTTTTGTCAGCTATATTGACATGATCTGCTAAGTGCTTTATCCTGTGGAAGAAATCAATCAAATTACATATTGTGGATGACGATGGACGGGAGAGACCGCAACGCCAATTAAGGTGGCGGCACCGAAGGAGCAATTCGTTACACCTGCCGGTTAACGAGTAATCTCTCAGGTAAAAGTACCGCTGTCTGACGCAACTCTGGAGAGAGCGAAAGCCGCCAAAGGGGAAACGAAGGGCCGTAAAAGAGACGGTCGTTCATAAACTCTCAGGTACCGAGGACAGAGAAGAGGCGCGAGTCTTTTCCTGTCCTTTTTTTATTTTGTTTGAATCCATTTCATATTAAGAAAAGAGGAAATTCAAATGAGTGAAATCAGAGAGCAATTGGTGTACAGTGAAGATCATGAATGGGCGTTGAAGGTGGAAGGCAACATCGTACGTATTGGAATTACCGATCACGCACAATGCCAACTGGGCGATATTGTTTTTGTGGAGCTGCCGGAGGTTGGATCAGACGTAGCTGCAGGGGATAGCATAGGATCAATTGAATCCGTAAAGACGGTATCGGAGCTTTATTGTCCGGTATCCGGTAAAATAACCAAGTTGAATGGAGATCTTGAGTCGCAGCCGGAGCTGGTGAACAGTGAACCGTACGAAGGCGGTTGGATTGTTGAGATCGAAGTTGAAGGCGATCTGGAGGAAGCACTTGCCAAGCTGCTTACTGCGGAAGCATATCGGGCTAAGGTGGATTAATTTAAATAAATTTAGATAAGAATGTTTGATGAAGAACGCTCTTAAATGAGTATTGTCCACGATTAGATCGTGGACTTTTTTATTTGCTGGATTGTCAAGGGGGCACAATAGTACAATTCAAGAGTTGGAATTATGTGGATTAGTCTAAAACATATCTCAATTTGACGGTGCCGCGAAATCAGTGGTTATAGATAAGGAACCAGTGATTTTGGTGTAATGGAAGAACGGATAGCTATACGAATCCTCCTTTCTGAACAACAAAAACAACGAAGGCAACAATAAGATTGCATGACAAATAATCCTTTTGTCTCATGAATCTTTAAAGTTGTCTTGTATCTGCGTAAGCTGGTTACTGATTGTTTCAAGGATTGCATCAAATCCAGACGGAAGCGTCATCCGTTTAAGCCCTCTACCGAAAGCCAAAAGATGTCGAGTGAAACACTGTTATCCCATATTCATTACCCCCGCTTTATTCCATATGTCTACATCAGGTTTTACTATGTTTGGGTACAAGTCGTTTTACGAATGATAAAAACACATAATTGTTACTTGATACTCACCAAGACTTCGGGTTTAGTATTTCTATACCGGAACATTGGAGAGAGCTTAATATCATGAACGGGTTCTACAAAAACGTGTGCACCTTATTCCTTTCACGGAACTCTGACGGATAGCATCCGGTATATTCTGTGAACAGCTTCGTGAAATGGCGCGGGCTGTAATAACCAACGGCTTCGGCAACCTCCTGCACTTTGAGATGGGGCTCCTTAAGCAGGAGCTCCTTCGCTTTCAGCATTCTCGTTTCGGTTACGTATTTTAGAAAGGTACTGCCGTGCTTTTTATGGAACAAAGAGCTTAAATAGTTAGGCGTCACATGGAACATATCCGCGATTTGCTTGATTCCGATGTCATGCATATACTGCTGCTCCACATAAGCGATCACTTGCTGCACGATATCTTTGGACGAATTGTCGTGTCGCGAAGCCTGGGATAACATGCGATCGCCATGATTTTTCAAAAGAGCAAACCAGCTTGCCTGATCCACGCACGTTCCCGGCTCTAACGTGATGCCGAGCGAACGTGAAATATATTCATGAATACGGCGCCATAGGTGTTGATCCGCAGAGAGTGCCCCGTTCCATTCTTTCTCCATGCAATCGACAGCTTTTAGGTATCCAAGATAGTCTTCCCGGCGGAATAATCGGCGTAGATTATCTACGTGAGTGCTTATAGGAAGACACTCGGCTCGTTCAATTATTGTGCTTAACTCACTTAGCGGATAGACTCCTCCAATCGGGAACAGCACGCGTAGGGAAGAGACTCGCTGCAGTTCTTCGATCTGCCCCACCATCGTTTGCAGATTCGAACACTCCTCTAATTGTATCGTCGTAATTGCACGGGAAGCGGCAAGCTGATCCTGAAGCAAATGCTTCACGGTTCTCTCCATCTTCTGCTGCAGCTCTAGCGCTTGATGATGGTGCAAAGCCGGCCATGCCCACAATATCGCGGGTTGGCCGCCCGGAAGCGACATTGCCAAGGAATAAAGACTGTTAGTAAGAGATTGATTATGGATCAGGCTGCGCAAGGTTTCGATGAATCGTTGTTGTCGTTCATGTTCTTCATGATCGCATAGGAAATCATCGAAATAGAACACACTTGCTTTGCAATGCAGCGTTTCAAGTAAATGATCGCCCTGGCTGACCCCACTTCTGCCCTGAATACTCGAAACAATCGCATGTTCGATCTGACGGCTACGTTCCATGATGTGCGCATCATGCAGCTCTTGTACGTGGGTCAAGCTGTCGTGGACTTCTTCCAGACTGATCGGCTTTAGCAAATAGTTGCACGCCCCAAGGCGTATCGCCTCTCGCGCATATTGGAACTCCGAATAGCCGCTTAAAATAATCCATTTGGTATGAGGGGACACTGTTTTGCCATGAGCGATTACTTCCAAGCCGTTCAGCTTCGGCATTCGAATATCAACGAATACAAGATCGGGCTGCCGCTCGGTTACGAAACGAATCGCTTCTTCACCGTTACGGGCTTCCCCGATGACGTGGACAGGCATGCCCAGTTCGTCCAGCATGCTTCTCAGGCTGGCTCTGATCAAGCTTTCATCGTCTGCAACTAAGATATTCATGATGCATTCTCCTCCTTAGGGATTTTGATTGCAATGCATGTGCCGATTCCGAGCTCGCTGTTCACGGTTAATGTTGCTTTCGGGAAGACTTGCTGCAATCTTGCCCTTACGTTGGCGAGGCCGACATGCGATTGAGAATGTGACGCGTTCGGATCGAAGCCGACGCCGTCGTCACGCACTTCGATGCATATTTGCGCGTTGCCGTCCTCGCTTGCTATCAATGCGGATATATAAATGGCATGCTCTTGATCATCGGGTTCAACTCCATGGATAATCGCGTTCTCCAATAGAGGTTGAATAAGCAATTTCGGAATACGGAACTGGGCAGTCTCCGTGTCATGATGAATCTGGATCGTCAGCCTATCCTGGAAGCGAAGCTGCTGCAGTAATGCATATTTTGTTAAAAAATTGAATTCCTGTTCGACCGTTGTCCATTGATTCTCCTCCAGGATGTAACGAAGCATGCCGCTCAGCGAAATAATGGCGCTCTCCAGCTTCTTTTTGTCTCCAATGCGGTTCAACCCGATAAAGCCGGACAGCACGTTGTATAGAAAATGGGGCTGAATTTGCGATTGCAAGGCTCGATATTCTGCATTTCGCTGTGCCAGCACCGCTTTATATTCCCGGTTGATTAATTCGTCCAGTTGCATGACCATCTTGTTTAATGACTGTCCGAGATAGGAAAGTTCGTCCGATCCCTCCCCTTCGTAGCGTGCTTGCATATTCCCATTGCGTACTTTGGTCATTACTGCCTTCATTTGAGCGATCGGCTTGACGATCCATTGCGAGGAGTAAAGAAAAATAAAGAAAGTGACGAAGAGTCCTCCAATCGATATCAAAACCGCCGTGATGTACATCCAGCGTACTTTCTGTTGTATCTCCTCATTGGATAAAAACACGGTAATTTCCCAATTTGCCGGTTTGATGGTTTGAGAAACGGTAACGTATCCGGTTTCTTGTGCGTTGGGGGTTCCTCTCGCTCGAAGCTGCTTGATCATTTCATCGGTCAGCGGCTTGCCCGCATAGATCACATTTTTTCTTTCATCTACGATCGCGACAACTGAACTGACGTTAAATTGAATATCCTTCGTTATTTTCTCGAGTACATTCGTATCCGCATCGGCCGATATGACGGCGAGCGGTTGTCCGGAATCCGGATTTTTGATTAAACGGGATACGGAAAACACTTGGATGTCTGAGGGGTTGGTCAAGTAAGTTTGCGGGTGGGAACTGATGAACGCGACTTTCCCGTTTTTTTCTATGGCTTGTTGATACCATGATTCGTCCTGGAATGGAAAGTTCGGTATGAGGTCGATGCTATTGTTTTTAGTCGTTAAATATGGCTTTCCGTTCATCGTAATCATGAGCGTACTGAGAATATCTTTGCGAGTGTTAATTAAATAGTTGGGCAGCGTTCCTTTTAAAGCACGATCCGTCTGCAGTTTCGTGTATGCGCTTGCAGAATCGTATACATTGTCGGCAATGATTTTAAGCGACTGAATGACATTATCGTTCAAATAGGGAGAGGCCGTCAACCGCTCCAAATCATCCAAATAGGTTTCAATATTGCCGGCTACGGCATGGAGTGTTCCTTCGGTTAGCTTCTCCGTATCTTTGGTGAGCACATATTGGGCGTAGAAGGGGAGTGCAAAAGCCAAGATGGAAAATGGAGTGACAATGGTCAGAGCATACACTAGCGTGAGCTTCGAGCGTAGAGACTTGAACGTGACCATAACGGATCAACCTCCTTCATTCTTGTATAAAGGATAGGTACACTCCGCAGGTAAGTCAATACGAAAATCGATAGTGTAGAAATGAGCGGTGCAATCGTAGGTTTGCAGCATATGAAAGCGCAATCATTAATGATATCGTTAGGACTGAAATGATGGAATAACATACAACTTTATAGCAAGGGGGATACGGATGAGACAGATGAATGGGTTCAAAATGCTTACGATTCTTGTTATCGCTGCATTTCTGCTCGCAGCTTGCGGTACATCGAGTACAGGGGGCGACGCGGCGGGAGGAAAGACATCCAATAGCGATTCGGGTCAAACAACGGGGAATGATGGAAATGCCAAGGTAAATCTAACCGTCATGACCAACGTTGTCGGTGAACCCGCGAAAGTGCTGCAGGATATTGCAAACAAATTCATGCAGGAGAATCCGGAAATTAAAGTGGATTTCAGCGCGCCGGGTGCCGAGTACGAGAACATTATGAGGATGAAGATGGCGTCCAACGAGCTGCCGGATGTGTTCGCTACGCACGGCTGGGCCAAGGTTCGCTACGGTGCGTATTTAGCCGATCTGAAAGACGAGGAATGGGCAGGCAAGTTGAGCGCCACAATCAAGCCGTCCGTGACCGACGAGCAGGGGAAAGTGTTTGTGCTGCCGATGGACGAGGACAAGGGGAGTCCCGTATACAATGCTGCAGTGCTTGAGAAGTATGGCATACAGGTTCCAATGACATGGGACGAGTTGATGAAGGCTGCTGAAGATATCAAAACGAAAAGTGGCGGAGAAGTGGTCCCTATTCATATTGGAGGAGCGGATTCATGGCCGATTGGGCAATTTTTCGATTTCTATGCGACATCGGTCTTTATAAGCCCGGAGAAGAATGATGCTGCGCAGCTGCTGGACGGCACATTCGATTGGAATCGCTTCGACGCCCTGCCGCAAATGTTCTTATCCTTGCAGGAGAAGGGGTACTTAAACAAGGATGTCCTGACAGCCAAATATAGCGATTCCGCGAAGGCTTTCGCCGAAGGAAAGGCGGCATTCGGCATCTATGGCCCGTTCCTTATTGAAGAAGCGAAGAAGTTCAACCCTGATTTGAAAGCAGGCTTGATGCCGATCCATTCAGTCGTGGCGGGCGATGCTCCAACCTTGGTTGGAGGGGAGAAGACGACATGGGGAGTATGGAAGGATTCCCCGCACAGTGAAGCGGCCCGGAAATTCGTCGCTTACTACGCCAAACCGGAGAACGTCGCTTTAGTTTCGGCCTCGAATGCGCTTCCTCCCGGAATTGACGGCGTATCGATCGCTGCAGGCGACTTAACGGCCGACTTTGAAAAGTATAAAGATTTGCGAGTGTTCCCGTACTTTGATCGAGTGTACTTGCCGAACGGGATGTGGGATGTCATGTGCAAAAATGGCCAGGATTTGTTGGCAGGAGGCATTACGCCTCGCGAATTTTCGGAAAACATGAAAAAGGAATACGAAAGATTGCGGGCTGCTCAATAAAGCAGAATGATAAGGAAATGGCCTGCGGGTTGCTTGCCTTCCTGCGGGCTAATTTAACACCTAGGAGGGAGCGTATGGCTAGAAGTCTGTCAGGGGTTGATTCCTCGCGAGGAGGAATTGCGCAATCGCAATCCAACTTTGTAGTCAGATGGATTTATTCTGCCGGAATACTCAATTTGATGTACGTCCCGGCATTACTGTTATTCGCCGTTTTCATCTTTTACCCGCTTATTCAAGGAATTAAAATTTCCTTCACCAACTGGGATGGCTACTCCCAGAGTTACGCTTGGGTAGGATTGGAAAAGTACCGGCTTATGTTTTCGGACCAAAAGATTCTGCAGACGATTCAGAACACGTTCATTTACGGATTCGGCAGCACTCTATTTCAAAATGTGATGGGCCTGGCTTACGCCTTGTTTCTGGATCAGAAAATAAGAGGGAAAGGCCTTGTCCGAATGATCGTGTATCTCCCCGTCATTATCAGCCCTTTAATTATGGGTTATATCAGCTACTTCTTCTTCCAATATGACGGCGGCGCATTGAATGATGCAATGGGTCTGTTCGGCGGGGAGGCCGTCGATTGGCTGGCGAACGGATCGCGTGCCGTATGGATGATCACCTTGGTCAACACCTATCAGTACATGGGAATCGCGATGATTATTTTTTTAGCAGGGCTGCAATCCATATCAAGGGAGTACTACGAAGCGGCCAATATCGATGGGGCTGGCTGGTGGAGCCGATTCAGGGGGATTACCCTTCCGCTGCTGATGCCGGCGATTACGATCAATATCGTGCTCAACCTCATCGGAGGCTTGAAACTATTCGATGTCATTGTGGCCATGACGAACGGTGGGCCGGGTTATGCGACGCAGTCTCTGTCCACGATGATGTACAATTTGTACTTCGCCCGTCAGGATGCAGGATATGCGGCAGCGCTTGGGAACTTCATGTTCGTCATTATCGCTGTCATCAGCATAACGGCTCTCGTGCTGCTGCGTCGAAAGGAAGTGGATGCATGAAGGCTATTAAATATATCGCTGCCTTGATCATCCTGATCATCCACAGCATCCCTTTTTACATTTTAGTCAATCTGTCCTTTAAGCCGATCGAGGATACGAGCAGTAAATGGATGCCTTCGTCGTCTCTTCATTTCGAGAATTTCATTCATGCATGGAAGGATGCCCAGCTGGGTCGAGCCGTATTGAACAATGGGATCGTTACGCTGCTTGCGGTCATTCTCGTGGTGCTTATCGGAGCGTGTGCTTCCTATCCGCTTGCCCGCCATGCAACGAGATGGAACCGGTTCGTTTATACGCTCTGTATCTCATGCTTGATCGTACCGGCGCTGACGATTCTCGTACCTTTGTACAAATTTATCGTAGACGTCGGCGGGATCAATACATACTGGGCAATCATACTGACGCAAGTTACGTTTTCGCTTCCGATGACGATTTTCTTGTTTACCGGCTTTGTGAGCACCGTTCCGAGGGAGCTGGATGAAGCAGGGCTGATCGATGGCTGCAGCCGGTACGGCATTTTTTTGAGGATTATATTTCCTTTGTTGAAGCCGATAACGGCTACTGTCGTCATTTTGATCGGGGTTCAGGTATGGAACGACTATCAGTTCTCCGTATTCTTCTTGCAGAAAAAAGAGATGATGACGATTCCGGTTGCTTTGTCGGGGTTCGTCTCGCAATTCCACAGCAATATTAGCTCAGTCGCCGCAGGATGCTTTATCGGGATGCTGCCGCTTACCGTCGTTTATCTGTTTCTGCAAAAGTATTTCGTGAAAGGAATGGTAGAGGGAGCAATTAAGGGGTAGAGGACAATATCAATCATGATCGAAAAAGGGGGCGTATTATGTTCAGAAATAAATCGGGTTCACTGTTCATATCATTATGTCTTGTTATTTCAATGATGCTAGGGGTGTTTGCAACTGGTGAGGCAGTTCAAGCGCAAGTTGCAAGCGGGAATGACAATCCGCTCGTGTCTATTCGGCTGACGGCTGCTGAAACGAATATGCCATTGGACGGCGTGACGCAATTACAGGTGATTGGTAAGTTGAAAGACGGCAGTGAGATTGATTTGAGCCATGATTCGAAGGCAACGATCGAATATAGTGCTCCTGCTGAAATGTTCACGATTGGGAAAGATGGCGAAGCAAGGGCGGGAACGCATGATGTAGGCGATGTCGAGATAGGGGTGAAGGTATCGAGAGAAGGCGGTATTTTTACGGATAAGCTGACGATGACCATCAAGCCTAAACCTGCACGGCCATTTTTGCGAGATTATGCAAGCACTCTAACGATGAAGCTCTACTTGGGGGACAACGGAAATATTGAACTAACATTGGATGAAGCACTTGATGCAATTAAGGAGATGGATCAATTGACGCGCGGCATGCCGAAGATTATTTATTTGGTTGGCTGGCAGCACGACGGTCATGATTCGAAATATCCGGATTGGAATGTCGTAAACCCCAAGTTAAAGCGAGCTGGGGATGAAACGGCGCTGGACAGCATGAAATGGTTTATGGATGAGGCTGAGAAGTATAATACGACCATCAGCTTCCACATTAATATGACGGATGCGTACATGGACAGTCCGCAGTGGAAGGAATTCGTCGACAAGGATTTGATCCGCAAAGAAGAGAACGGGGATTTAATAAAAGGCGGCCACTGGGTAAGCGGCCAAAGCTATCGTATTAATCTGACGCGCGCATGGGAGGCAGGCGTGTTTCAGCGCAACATTGATGATTTGCTTGCTGGAATTCCGCAGCTGCTGCGCGGAAGAACGATCCACATCGATGCATTCGTAACAAGCCCGACGGAGCTGCAGGTTCCGGATGGGTATGCGGACCCTTATCATAAGACTACGTATCGTCAGGAGACGGAGACACAGAAGGAGATTATGCGATACTGGCGCGAGAGTGGAATGGACGTTACGAGTGAATATTTCCATGCCTACCGCGTCGATCCGCTTTTTGGTCTGCAGCCGATGGCTTGGTGGGCGGATTGGCGGTCGATCGATAGCCAGTTGAAGCTGCCGGCCGCTTTAGCTGTAGGCGGTAAAGGAGGGGATGAACTGTTCGGCACGAGCATGCATGGCGAAGATATTGTGAGAAAAGACAAGGTGAAGCTGACGGGATTTTTGCGGGAATTCAGCAATACGACATTGATATGGCAATATCTTAATCAGTTTGATCGCCTCTCTTATGATAGCAGTACCAACACCGTGCATTTTTCAGATAATGTTACAAGCTCTAAGCAGGAAGGCAAACGGATCGTGAAACAAGGCGATGTCCTTATTGCAGACGGAACAAATATGTTCGTGCCTGCGTTATGGCGCAATGATAAACTGGAAATCATGGCATACAGTCAGGATGGATACACGGACAAAAGTTGGAAGCTACCGGCGGATTGGGCTGCCGTGCAAGCTGTCGATGTATATGAAATCGGGTTGGGACTGCCCAGATTAATGACAAGAGGTATGACTGTTGTCGACGGGACAGTTACATTATCCATGCCACCCGGTACGGGGGTATATATCGCACCAGCATCTACCGATCCTTTGGATCCAATACAGGATATCGCTGCGGGAATCAAGACGGTTCCGGCCCCTGCGAAGGATGCGATCCGCTTAACGCTCCCTACGGTTCCCGAAGGCTATGAAATTCAGCTACTCGAATCCAAACGCCCGAACATCATTGATC
Source organism: Paenibacillus uliginis N3/975 (assembly GCF_900177425.1). NCBI lineage: Bacteria > Bacillati > Bacillota > Bacilli > Caryophanales > Paenibacillaceae > Paenibacillus > Paenibacillus uliginis. Next base: position 2,483,412 of record NZ_LT840184.1, read on the forward strand.
ATACCGGAAAAATAACGCCGACGACGCAAGAGGAAGAAGTCCTCCTCGTATTCCAAGTGAAGCGTACGGCAGATGGCGTTTTTACTCATACGGCTGCAATACCGGTCATCGTGCCGCCGGGAAGCGCAACGAATATAAAATATGTATATGATCCGAAGGATGCTATTTTAACGGGGAATACGCTGCTGAGAAGCAATGACCGTTTTATGACGGGAAGTGTACTCGGATTTGTTGGCGGCGAAGCTGGAAATAACAATACCGCAGTGTTTCAAAATATAAAAGTGCCTGGCGATGGTGTCTATGATTTGCAGATCGAATATGCAACTGCGGAACCCCGTTCCGTGTTCGTCCGCGCGAATGAGGAAGAAGGCATTGAAGTGCCGCTGACGGGAACGAATTGGAATACAGCGTTGCATAAAACGATCCAGATTGAGCTTAAGAAAGGTCTGAACACGATTACCTTGTATAATCCTGCAAAATATGCACCAGATATGGGAGCCATTACGGTGATGTCCATCAGTCCGCATACGATTGCCGAAACGATCACTGCGATTCAACCTCCGGCGAAGAACGACAAGGTGTTAACACTCCCTGCTGTACCGCCTGGTTTCACCATCGCGATCAAGTCAACGGATAACGAAGCAATCATTAATTCAGATGGAACCATAGTATCTCCAGCCGCTGATGAGACGGTGCATCTCATTCTGGAAGTGACAAGGAGCTATGACGGCACGACAGCTGAGACTCCACCTATCCCCGTGCTCGTGCCAGGTAAGTCTCGCATTACAAGTCTAGCGTCGGTAAGTGTAAGCACGGTCGTCGGAATGCCACCGGTTATGCCTTCGGTCGTGACGGCCACGTATTCTGATCTAACAACAGCAGAAGTACCTGTTGTATGGGACGTGATTGATGCAGACCAGTATGCAAAGGCAGGGACATTTACGGTAAGCGGGGTGGTTGCAGACACCGATCTTCAAGCAGTGGCTACCGTTACTGTAACGAACGAACCGGTAGAGACGCCTTATATTACGAAGCTTGCGCCGGTATTTGTGAATACCGTCGTCGGTACGCCACCGGTCATGCCATCAGTCGTGACGGCCACGTATTCCGATTTGGCGACAGCAGAAGTGCCTGTCGTATGGGATTCGATTGATTCAAGTCAGTATAGCAAGGTTGGTGCCTTTAAAGTGAAGGGAACTGTGGGAGGTACAACCATACCTGGAGAAGCCCAAGTTACCGTCAAGGCCAAAGAAGAACCGGGAAGCGGGAATAACAATGGAGATCATGGCGGTAGCAATAACGGTTCAGGAAGCAGCAGTAATTCTGGCGCGAGTACCTCTATTCCTTCGACTATTAAGGAACCCGACAAACCTAAACCGGAAGGACAACACGGTTCTGAACCTAAAATCATGGAGCTACCGTATGAGCTGACTGCCGAACAACTCAATAATCCGGGCTTTGTATCCGTTATACGGGTGAATAAGGATGGCACTACAACACCAATCATATTCAGTTTCTATGACCCGGCTGCGAGGAAAGTGAAATTCATAGGTTCTCCCGAAGAAAAATATGAAGTTGTGCATACGGCGAAAAAGTTCACGGATTTGGCCAAGTATTCATGGGCAGAGGAAGCCATTGAAACGCTTGCCTCACGCGGTGTGCTGCATGGAGTGTCACTGAATCGATTTGCCCCGGAACTAGAACTAACGCGTGCCGAGCTGGTGGTCATGCTTGTGCGTATGTTCAACTTCGCTGTTGAAACAGACTCTAACTTCGATGATGTAAGCCGGTCGGCAACCTATTATAAAGAAATCGCGATAGCGAAGAAGTTGGGCCTTGTTAACGGAGTTACGGATACGGAGTTTCATCCCGAAGCGAAGGTAACCCGTGAGCAATTGATAACGATTGTTGAACGAATCTTGCGTCAAAAGAAGCTTATCGCCATAACGGAAAACGTAAATGAGTTGACTGGATTTGCAGACCGCGAGCAAATCGCGGATTTCGCGCAGCATAGTGCAGCAACGCTTGTGAAGCTGAAGTTGGTAGTAGGCGCTAACAAGCAATTGTTCCCGAAAAAGACGACGAGTCGCGCCGAGGCTGCAGTAGTGCTGTATCGTATCATCCCATTAGTCTTACAAGATAAAGAATAGAATACACGAAAACAGCCTTCTCCTCGTGATTGGGGGAAGGCTGTTTGTCATTCACGTGACTATTCTACGAGTATCTGAAAGTACGATTGTGTATATATGAGTTCTTTGCTTTTGTTTCTCCCGAATTAAGGCTTTATCAGAATGGCTTCATGCCAAGCGTATTGATTTTTTCCTCCCGTAATATCCACGCCCATTCTGCTCGTAATGTCACGATAATGGAGCACTATGCGTACAGTCGCGATGAGACTTTCTTGGCGGATGTCGCTTATCCGGTTATGAAGGAAGCGGCGGCCTTTTTCATGGATTACATGACCGTACATCCTAAGTATGGCTGGCTAGTTACAGGGCCGTCGAATTCGCCAGAGAACAGCTTCTATACCGATAACCGGGAGGAAGGGCACCAGCAATTGTCCATGGGACCGACCACATGCATAAGGTATTGGTCTGGGATCTGTTGGAGTTCTGCGTGCAGACGGCACAGACGCTCGACACGGATCACGAGCTGCAGCAGACATGGCAGTCGGCGCTGGATCAGCTGCCCCCGCTGCTGGTAGGCAAGAAAGGACAGCTGCAGGAATGGCTTGAGGACTACGAGGAGGCGCAGCCGGAGCACTGCCATCTGGCGCACATGTTTGCCCTATATCCAGGCAGCCAGATCACACCGCACCACACGCCGGAATTAAGCATCATTGCCAAGCAGGAAGTGCTGGTCAAAGCCGGCGTTCAGGATGCCGCCAAGCGCTAGAATCAGCAGAATGACAATCGTTGGTTTCAGGTGAGGCAGGGTGATGTACCGGATTTGCTTAAAGCGGTTCGCGCCATCCACCTTGGCTGCTTCATACAGCTCCGGATTGATCGACGAAATGGCCGCCAAGTACAGATGGAGCTGTACCCCCATATTCTTCCACGTGTTGCCCAGCGCGACGATCCACCAGAAATACTGTCCGTTCTGCAGTAATAAAACGCTTCAACTGGCATCGGAACAGGCCGCGCAGAAGTTGCGGGAGTATTTCAACCGTCTGGTCATGCTTCGGATTATGAAATCGGAGGTGTGCGATTGGGCGATCGGGGTGATTGAACGCCTGCTGGTGCAGACCCACGAACCGATCACGGAGAGCCATAAGCGGGCCGAGTTGTAACACTCCGTCTATCAGTGCCGGACCATCATTGAAATCGAAGGCATCATCATGGATATTGCAGAGCATGCGATCCATACGCTGGAACACCGGTTTATGGATAAGAACGCGAGATTGGTGCACCAGGTGTGGACGACCGTCGATCAGACCTATCACCAGGCCATCACGATCAACAGCTTGTCTGACCAAGTATACCTTTCACCCAATTATCTGCGTTCCATCTTCAAAGAGAAAACCGGGATAAGTGACTAAGTAAGATAAAGATGCTATACTATTGTCAGTGAGTGTTGAGAACTCATCTACTACAACATGATGGGAGAAAATGAACGAATGAATATTTTAGTAGTAAAAGCTAATAACCGCCCAGCTTCTGAAGCAGTATCTAGCAAAATGTATGAAACGTTTATGGAAGAAGTAAAAGATCTGAATGTTACGACTTACGACGTATTTGAAGAAGACATGCCATACTTCGGACAAGATTTATTTAACGCTTTTGGTAAAGTACAAGCTGGTGGAGAATTAACAGATGTGGAAGCGCGCATCCTTGCTGCCAAACAAAAAGCGATGGACGCTTTAACTGCTGCTGACGTGGTTGTGTTCGCATTCCCACTGTGGAACTTAACGATCCCAGCTAAATTGCAAACGTTCATTGACTATGTTTATCAAGCTGGCTTCACTTTTAAATTTAATGAACAAGGTCAAATGATGAGTTTAATGACTCACAAAAAAGCGATTTTTCTATCCGCACGCGGTGGAATATATTCAACTCCAGAAACAGCTCCTATGGAAATGGCCGCAACTTATATGCGTAATATCGTTGGCGGTGTTTTCGGTATGGAAATCATCAATGAAGTCGTTATTGAAGGCCATAACGCGTTTCCGGACCGTAAAGATGAAATCATCAACGAAGGTTTGGCTAAAGTAAAAGAAGCTGCATCACAGCTTACACACCAATTGGCATAATATTACAAGTATCTACACACGAGGACCCGCAATAGTGGCGGGTCCTCTTTTCTATTGGTTATGCGAACAAGAAGGAATTAATCTGAATGATGCCGTACTAATAATGATAAAACTGGTTTTAGGGGGATTAATTTGAACCAATCATTGCTCAGAGCTGAGGCAATCATTATAGGGAATGATGGAAATTCTGTATTCGTTCAATGTGATAACGAAGAATCATTTTATCGCTTTCCTGGTGGGACTGTTGAATTCGGGGAAACCGCGGCAGAAGCAATTAGAAGAGAACTGATTGAGGAGTTCGATTTACAATCAGAAATAGGCTCACTGGCATGCCTTAATGAGAGTATTGTTGAATATGATGGTAAGAAGAGACATGATTGTACCATCTTACATTGGGTTTCAATTGATGATTCTCTAATTCAGGACTCATTAATACATAACGAGCGACAGGGAATAAAATTAATCTGGCGTACTTTTGAACAATTGAAACAAAAGCCATTATATCCAGAAGGTATATTAGATTTTCTCATAGTAAGACAGGAACCTGTATCCCATTTAGTTATAAGAAAAAATTATGATGAATAAAGGAGAAACGAAAACCGATTATTAGGGGAACAAGAGGTGACTTCGGGTATTTATCCGGAGTCATCTTTTTTTAGCCCTATTTACATCGTAAGTTTAAAAGACACAAGAATACGAACATTAGCTGAATAAAATGATATTCAAGAAAATGAAAAGTGAGGTGAATAAAATGCCTTCAAAAAAGAAAACAAACCATAAATCAACAACGCAATGGTTAGGAAAACCTGTCATGGTTGTCTTGAAAGATGGAAGTTATTATATCGGAACAATGAACAGTATAGAAAAAGATAAATTAACACTGTCCGGCTTGCGACCTGAAAAGAAACTTCCAGCTTCCGTTATCGAGAGTAGAGATAAAGCTCAAATTTCAGGCTTCTTAAGTGCCCTTTTTGGTGGCTTCAATAGTGCACCTGGAATTGCAGGGACGGAAACTGGAAATAAAGGGCCAGGCATATTTGAGTTTTTCGGTCAAATGATGCCTCATATTCAAGTAGGTATGAATATGGTTAAAGCGATTATGCCATTAATGGCTTTCTTTAAAGCTTAACGATATATGTTCGGAAAATCAGAGATGATCGATTTTGGCGCTTGGGATATGCCAAGCGTTTTTTTTATAAAAATGAGGGGATGTAAACTTTACGGATGATGTCCACCGCTGTAAAATGAACATTGCGCAAAAAATGATGAGAAATTCGCTTGAAGTGCAGAATGAAATATGTTCCTCAGAGAACACTGGATCATGCGGTTTATAGCCAACTTTAGAAAATCTTTAACTTTTCCACACTTATTTTTAAAGATTTTATACTATCTTAGATGAACAAAGGTTAAGGAGATGTTGAAGTTGAAGAAGTGGTTAGTATGTTTATCTTTTTTATTGCTGATGGGTTGCGAATCCGTTCTACCTAAGCAAAACAATGACATTAATGTTCAGGAGAACACGAAAGATCAAGCTTCGGAATCCGTTCCCGAAGTTACCAATGATACAATTATGATCCCCAAGGAACAGGTACATAAAGGAAACTTGGTGTTGGTCAATAAGGAGCACCCAATCCATACGGATGGCATTCCTACTGACATCGTTAACTTGTATAAAAATAAAGAACTGATTCAGGGGTATGCTTTGCTGGACAATACGATACGGTTATCGAGAAGCGTGGCACTAAACTTTGGAGAAATGATGCATGATGCCGGCAAGGAAGGTGTCAATCATTTTATGATAAGTAGTGGCTACCGAGATGCTTCCGAGCAGGAAAAGTTATATCGTGATAAGGGTGCCGATTATGCTTTACCTGCGGGCTACAGCGAACATAACATCGGTTTTTCACTTGATATCGGATCAACCCTGAAGCCAATCGACCAAGCTCCCGAGGGGGAGTGGTTACAAAAGAATGCTTCGGAATATGGTTTTATTCTTAGGTATCCCAAGAATAAAACGGAGATTACGGGCATTAAGTTCGAGCCTTGGCATTTTCGATATGTAGGCTTACCTCACAGTAAAATCATGAAAGAAAAGAATTTTACATTAGAGGAGTACCTGGACTTTCTGAAGGAACAAAAGAACTTTATCACAACAATAGATGGCGAGAAATACGAAATTTCATTTGTACCTGCTTCTAAAAATATGACGCTACAGGTACCCATTCAGCAGCACTATGAATTATCAGGTAATAATGTGGATGGCGTTATTGTAACCATTCGGCAAAATGAGGGATAAGGCCATGAAGTCATGGAATAAACTTATCGTATTGACGCTGTTTACCCTTTATTTATTTGTGCTACTTAAAGTCATCTTGTTTAAATTTGGTTCAGTAGATATCCCGTTTCTATGGCACCAGCTTCAAAGAGCTATTGAGAATCCAGAATATATGATGAATCGATTGCAATCAGGTAATTTTACTGCTTTCAAATCGATCAAACAATACCTGCACAGACTTTCAAGCGGCCATAACCTGGTTAATTTCATCGGAAATATCGTGATATTTGTACCTAACGGAATATTCATCAGTTTATTGACCAAAAACAAATTTTTAAGTGTATTGATGAGTTCCTTGGGTCTTAGCTTAGGCTTGGAATGCTCACAGGTACTATTTTCAATGGGAATCTTTGATGTGGATGATCTCATCCTAAACGTATCCGGAGGTTTACTAGGCTATGGGTCTTTTCAAATTATGAAGTGGGTGTATGGAGGAGTAAGTGTTGCGGGTTCTGCATTGGTAGGCATAAAGGACTCTTAATATAATCCAAGTTGGCGACCGGATATGCCCTTCAACGGTAATCGTATTATAAAAAAGGTGATTCCGAACTTCTTCGAAATCACCTTTTAGCTTGTCTTTAAATTTTTTTGGATTCAACGTTGCTTGCCTGGTGAGAGCCAATGTATCGGGTGAGAGAGTGATGGAGGCAGTTTTGTGTCAGCATTACCCTTCGCTGAGTTGAGCTGTGCTTGGGTGAGAAAAATACTTTCAGTGAGGTTGGCGCCACTAAGATCAGCGTCTCGAAAATCAGCCCCGATTAGATCAGCATATCTCAGATCTGCGCGTCTGAGATCAGCGGCAATAAGGTATGCTCCTCTCAGGTTGGCATATCTCAGATCGGCTCCTTTGAGGTTGGCGCCGATGAGATCAACGCCCCTGCCTTGAGCTTTCTGTCGTACTGGTGGGCCTTTGTGCTTTCGGCGGGCTTCATCTCTTACAAGTTCGCTGGTTCGTAAGAGTAGAACATTAACGTCTGCCCGGTGTGCTGCCACGTCCAGTTCTATGATAGAGTCTGGACTGAGGTAAGTCAGGCGTGTCGTCTCGTTAAGCGCTAATCTAAGATCAGCATGGATCTGACTGGCCGATTCCAACGTTAGTGCTTCTGACAGATACCAGATTAGCTCATGAAGCTGACGCATAATCGGGAAAACCTCAAACATTTGCTTCGCGGACTCTGGAGCTTGCCGCCAGTCTTGTCCTCGATAGGTAACCTGTGAAACCTGTTGTCCCGCGCCGAAGCAGTCATAAACCGTGCAACCACGAAAGCCCAGCTGTCTTAGGCTGTCGTGAACGCCGCAGCGGAAGTCCGCTTGCAGGTTTCGGCAAGGCTGCCCAGCATCCTTATCTGTCGCGAAATCTGAAGAAGCAGCGTAGGGAAGTGCGACACAACACAAGCCGAAGCAGTTCTCACAGTTAGCTTGCATGCTTAGAGGATTTTTATCGGATAAAGATTCTGAATATTCTAGATTCTCAAACATAACTTGCACGATCTCCTTTTCGATTTTGCGTATAGTTATAGATTGTTATAGTTATTTTAAAGCAAAATGATGGTAGTTTATAGAGGTTTTCTAGATTTCTAAGAATGTTTATGAATTTTCTAATGCTATTGTCTATGTGAAAATTACGACGAATCGTTTTGAAAGTAATGGATTTAAAGGTACTCCATGTGTGAAAGTGCTGAATCCCCAATAAGGATACATACAACTTATCCTACCTTTGAAATCATATACCCCATAATATGGTTAATTAGCCCAATGTGTTCACGGTGAAATCAATTTTTTAGATGTAGAAGCTGTAGATGTACAGCAGAGATAGGTATGTGGTTCAAAAAAATAGGAAAACATTTAAGGACCGACAATAGTCAGTCCTTTTTTTCTTGAACTAACTAACAAAAGTATTGACATAACGAACAATTGTAACTATTATAGTTACATGTAACGAACACAGTTACATCTAAGAGATGAGTCACGCTAGATCTAGAATTGGTGATGCCTATGAAATATTTGGTACATACCATCAAAATACGAGGAAAAGGAAGGGTTCAACTATGAAAATCGGAATTATCGGAGCAACTGGTAAAGCTGGAGTAGCTATTCAAAAGGAAGCAGTAAGTCGTGGACATGAAGTCACTGCGATTGTGAGAAATGCTTCTAAAATCGGAGAAACTCAAACAGCCATTTTGGAAAAAGATATCTTTGATTTAACTTCTAGCGATCTTCAAGGATTCGATGTTGTCATCAATGCGTTCGGAGCTGTTCCTGGTCAAGAGCATCTTCATGTTGAAGCAGGAAGAGTGCTGATCAACGCAATTAAAGGAGCTCCAGAAACTCGATTGATCGTCGTTGGCGGAGCAGGAAGTCTCTATGTTGATGAAGCAAAAACCGTCAGACTGATGGACACGCCTCAGTTCCCTAAGGAATATTTAGCTACAGCGACTAACCAAGGTAAAAATCTAGAAGATTTGCAGAATGAAAGTGAAATTCAGTGGACATTTGTGAGTCCAGCAGCGTTCTTTAACCCTGATGGTAAGCGAACAGGCTCTTACCAAAAGGGAAAAGATAACCTGATCGTGAATGCAAAAGGTGACAGCTATGTAAGCTATGCAGATTATGCAATCGCGATTATGGATGAGATTGAAAAACCTCAGCACATTAAAGAACGTTTTACTGTTGTTTCTGAAGCTGAATAATAATCTGAGCCTCTCTCAGAAAATAGCCGAAGCAGGCCACCCGAGATTTTTTTTCCTTGGGTGGCCTATTATGATTCTGATTCGAGACAAATAAACAACATCGACAAGAAATTAAGAAGTCATATCTTCCTCAAGTTTGCATACGATTAGGCGAAGAATGCGGGTAAAAAGGGTGATGCTGACATGTCCACTAACGAACCGCAGCTAACGCAGCTAGTAAGGGGGCTTTTGCCGAGCGGTGCGGAGCTGGTGATGATCAATAAGCCCGCTGAGCTTACGGCCGTTTATGCAGCGGACTTAAACGGAGATCAGGTGCCGGAAGTTACGGCAGTGTATCGCTTAAACGGTGAGCTTTACTTGCTTGTGCTGCAATACCGGGATGGCATCTGGGAGGTGGCGGAAAATGAAAAAGGACCGGGATACGGCGTCACGCTGTTGACGGCAGCGCCAATTATGAAACCAGGCAAGAACAATTTAATTGTCGGTTGGCAAATCGGTTCGATCTGGTCAAAGTTATCGGTTTACACGTACACACAGGATGGGTTAATCGACATAGCCCCACCAGATATGAGCTACAGCTATATTCGAGTGATGGATATGCCGAGCCCTGCCGGGAGAGATGGAATAACGGAAATCGCGCTCTGGATTCACGATACGGGGAATGCCTATCGGGTTGAGGTGCTAAGGTGGAAAAATGGAAGATTTGTGCCTGCGCCGGACGTGTATCAATATTATTTTCCGACAGTTGTCCGTTATTACGAGCAAATGACGCAGCAGCATTCGGATTATTCATTCTATTGGTATTATCTTGCTGACGCACAGTATCGCGCTGGCATGCCGCAGGAGGCACTAGCATCCGTCGATAAAGCACTCAGCTTCGAACATCCCTATCCTTCCCGCGAGAGGCTGCTTGAGCTTGAACGGAATATCAGGCAAATGCTTGATATAATCGGTATGCCTCGTGTGGTAGGGTTATTCCCCGCTTCATTGAAAACAACAGAAGGGATGAAATGGGGTTATATCAATAACCGTGGCAAAATGGAGATCCGGTCTCTCTATGATGATGCGCGTGATTTTCAGGAGAACGGCCTCGCAATCGTTGGAGTAAATGGTAAATACGGCATCATCGACATATCCACTAATTACGTCGTTCAGCCTGTATATAATATGATCAGCCCTTTTTCAGAGCGCCGGGCAATCGTCATTGACGGGCAGGGATTCAAACTTATAGACGAAACGGGAACGGTGCTGACAAAGCGGGCTTACCCGTTCATCGCTAATATGCAGGACGGGAGATCGGTCTTTAATGTCACAAACGTCGGAAATGGAGGAACTAGCAGATACGGTTATCTAAATTCGCAGGGGAACGAGGTTATTTCTGCGCAATACGAGGAAGCAAACGATTTCGAAAATGGCAGGGCAGTCGTTAAAATCAAGGACAACGAATATGCTCTCATCGGGCGGGACGGTCGCAAACTCGCTACATACCCATATACATATGTAGGGCCTCATGGCGATGGGCTGCTTGCTTTCAAACGAGAAGCTGCCGGAAAGTATGGCTACGACGGCCGGGCTGTCGTCAATACTGCCGAGGATTACAAATCAAATTATGGCGTTATTAACAAGCAAGGGATGTTCGTCGTCAAGCCGGAATACAACGACATCCGGGATTTAGGTGATGAGCGTTTGGCACTTGGAAGGGCGGTTGACCCTGAGCAGCCGTTCCTCGGTTCTAAATACGCTATCGCGGACTGGAAAGGTACGGTGCTGTCAGAATTTGTATACCAAGACGTTTCCAACTTCCAGGATGATCTGGCATCGGTGTCCGATACGAAACAAACGTATTTTATCGATCGCAGTGGAAAGCCAGCGCCGGGCTTTCCGCGCTTTAGCGGTAGTGGGACCCTTACACTGGTACAGAAAGATTTAATCAAAGCATTCATAGATCAGCGACTTTCTTATGTGAATCGTGATGGAGTCGTGATCTGGCAGCAAAATACAGTCATTCCGTTGAAGTCACCTTTCCTAGTTAAAGAAGAAAAATACAAACCGAACCCTGATTATCTTGTCTATTATCCTCAGGTTGAAGGGATGACGGACAAAGCAGCACAGCAGATGGTCAATTCGAAACTGAAAGAGATGTCGCAAGTAAAACCGATCCCCGGAAAGCTCGATTATTCGTATTCCGGTGATTTCGAGGTCGCCTTTTACAAGCAGAACCTGCTTGAGTTAGAACTGAACGGATACCATTATCCATTCGGCGCAGCTCACGGCATGCCAACGAAAACGTACGCAATCATTAATTTAGTCAACGGTCACATGTATACGCTGAAAGACCTTTTTAAACCTGGCAGCGATTATGTGAAAGAACTTAGCAGCATCGTCGGTAAACAGATTAAGGAGGACCCGCAATACTCCTATGTATTCCCGGGCAGCTATACCGGCATTCGGCCAGACCAGCCGTTTTTTGTTACCGAAAATGCGATACATCTGTACTTCTCGCCCTATGAGATTGCTCCGTATGCTGCTGGGTTCCCGACCTTTACCATTCCTTTTGTGGAGATTAGAGACATAATTAATACCGATGGAGAGTTTTGGAAGTCATTCAAAGTTTGATTCAATCTCATTTGTTACGTTTGAAAAAATATAAGAACACTCACTGTGTCTGAGGAATCTTCCAGAGAAATAGTGAGTTTTTTTAATTATAATTCATTGGCAGTGTTGACCGTGGACGTGCAGTATGGAACCATTGAAGACAGAACACGAAGATAAGCACGAAATCGATTGCATCTCCTCCGTAATACATCAACAAGCCGCCGATTTTTCCTTGTACTGAAGAAACCCCATCTGGCGGATGAGCATAGATATATTTTGATAGCATACCATGACCTGCAAATGCCAACACCATCACAACAGCACGGTACATAAAGCTATGTCTATGAGGTATCGGTTCTGTATAAATCATAGAAATCGTGAACAGGTAACCTGCAAAGAAGATGTGAAAATGCACAATAACGTGCAGAAGGAAATCAGAATGCATGGCCGTAAACAGATCAGTCGTATAGAGCAGCCACAATCCCCCGATATTCAGCGTGGTCGTAATTACAGGATGAGTGAACCAACGAATGGTTCTCATCTTTAGAATTCGTGTAATACGTCTTGCCCAAAGCACATTCAGTGATCGAAGAGCTAGAGTCATAGGCAATGATAGGGCAATAAGAAGCGGACCTAACATTCCTAATAACAAATGACCTGTCATATGTGCTCTGAAATCATAATGTGCCCATTCAGCAAGAGGACCTGTGATCGCAAAAGTAACGCAAAGGACACCTAAAATAAAGAATCCATAGCGGTAGACGGGCCATTGCCGATATCGCAGATTCGAATGCCTTGCAGCATATATGTAAAGATACACTACGAATAATACAATTATAATCAACAGGAGATTGTTAGACCCGCTTCCCCCATGATTAATATGATGATTAATCATTTTGAGTCAATCCTTCCGGTGATCTATACTTTGGATTCGTACGCATCGTTAAGAGAACACCGGCAATTAACAGCGCTAAAGCAATCAAATTCCAAATCCAGTCGTACGGCAAAATATCCACGTTATAGCGAATTTGGTGTAACCGCATGAACTTATGCTGAACAATACCGTCATACAGCTGAAAGGAACCCGCTCCTAATAAAATGCCTCCTAGCCACCTCGCCGGCCAGAAAGCGTTTCGACGATTGAGGTCAGCAAGCATAAACGAAGAGCCTATGGTCGCAAACCAACTGAACGCGTGAAAAAGTCCGTCCGATACCAATCCTATATCGGTTGTGGATTTGTCATAGAAATGGTGCCAATGGAGCAGTTGGTGAAACACGACCTCATCAATGAAGGCTACCGTACCAAAGCCGAATAAAAGTCCAGCCCACAAGTTGCGGCTAGAATACTTCTTTTGTGCGGTTATATTCATACTTGGAGTATTGTCGTTAATCATAGTTCTCCTTTCGACCATAAGCAGGGGCTCTCAGTAGAGCCCTTGGCAGTGTTTTATTCATAGTCTTCCCTTCTTTTAAATTGTGTAAACCATACATAGAGCAGATAACAAGGTATATCCTTTGTAGTTAGGAGAATTGTGATGACAAATAAGAAAGCAGGGAAAAAGAGTAAAGGAGGGTTAGCCACAGAATTGAGATATTCGGTATACTATATAGAAGGAGTTAGTCCATTCTTTGATTGAGAGAGGTAGTAGTCGTGGAAAATAACCATTTAACACATAAATCACAGGAGGCCGTTCAGTCCATTGTATCTGCAATTAACCATCATATGATAAGTCGAACCAATCCTTTGGTGGTGTCGTTAGATGGAGGGAGTGGTGCAGGCAAATCTACATTGGCTGCTGAGGTGGCTTCGCATTTGGGATCAACAGTTATTCAGTGTGATGACTTCTTCGCGTCAACGATCACTGATGATGAATGGGATACCTACACAACAGAGGAAAAATGTCGTCTTTGTATCGACTGGCAGCGTATGCGTACTGAGGCATTGTTACCACTGCTAGCAGGTGAGAACGCTCGTTATTGCCCGTTTTCCTTTTCGTCTAGTAACGGTTTAGCGTCGAACTTGGTCGTTAAAGAGCCTTCAGAGGTCATTATTCTTGATGGAATTTATAGCTCGCTCCTTGAACTAACCGATGTTGTTCATTTTACGATTCTAGTGGATGTGTTACCCAATGTCCGCCGCCATAGGCATAATCTCAGGGAGGGGAATGAAGACGTAGCGTGGCACCGTCGATGGGACCCGGCTGAAGATTACTATTTCTCAGTCCTGCGTCCACGAACATCATTTGATTTAATTGTGAATAACCAGTAGTGAATTATTCAATACGTAATTGAACAAACGGAGGGCACACGATCCTATTTCCGAAATGTGAGTCCGCTACAATTAAAAGCTGCTATATTAAACTAAATGACGCTGCAAAAACACCAGAACCTGTGCAAATGCCTGCCGAACATTTTCTTTGTTCAGCTGTATGTCAAACAAGTGATCCTCGCCTGGAAGGGTAAGAAGCGTATGCTCAACTCCCGCACTTTGCAACCGCTGCGCCATACCGATAGATTGTTCACAAGGCACATCCTGATCATCCTCCCCATGCAGCAGCATAGTAGGTGGGAAAGAGTCACTCACAACTTGTACCGGACAAAGCAAGTCCAGCTGCTCCTTATCCTTAAGAAGTTCTAACCCTGTAACCTCCTGAGTCCAGATTCCTTGTTGACGATAGTATAAATAGAGACCAAATCTTTGCTGAATGGAACTTTCAGCAATTGTCCGCTTCGTGATCAACTGATCGGCCAGTTCCTTTGACACAGTAGGTTTTTGCAGATAGAACGAGCTTGGGCTCGAATACCAGCTGGCTTGAATATCTCCATAACCATAAAAAGACACGACCGCTTTCAAAGCAGGCTCTCTGGATCCGACAAGAAGAGAAAGGTATCCACCTGCCGAACTGCCTACGACGGCTATAGCGGATGGCTGAAAGCCAAGTTCGGTGAATGCTTGCTCGCGTAGCCAACGAAGAGCATCCTGAATATCTTCAATAATAGCTGGAAGCCGCGTTTCAGGGGCTAGTCGATAATCAATGGACAGAACGTGCAGACCAGCCTGATTATACTGCTTCACCTGTTCTTGCAAAATATCTTTTCTTGAACCCCATATCAATCCGCCTCCATGAATATAGACGATAACAGAGGAACTAGTCTGACAAGCGCTGTAAAAGTCTCCTAGCAACTCAACACCTTCAACTGTTTTATAACAAATCGTTCTCATCGTTATTCCCCCTAATTTTGACTTCATTTTCTAGATTGTTTATCCTTTATACATACATATAAAGGAGATGATCCATATGCATCAAATTCAAAACAATTTCGCCCGTTTTCGCTTAAAAATAGTGTAGTTTGTACATCAATTTTAAAAGTGACCCATCGGGCATTAAGTGAAAACGCATACAAAGAAGTGCTATGCTCCCCCCTTGCTCTTGCTCCGATACAATAACAATGAAAAGACATCAGATTTGCATTCATAAGGAGTTAAAAATATGGAATTCAGAGTAGAACATGTATTGAAGATGGCTCGACTGCAAAATGCAAAAGTGCTAGGGGGCAGCCAAGGGCTCTCTAATATAATAAAAGGTATCACAATTATGGAAGCACCCGATATCGCAGATTGGCTAAAAGGCGGAGAGATGTTGCTGACCAGTCTATATCCGATCCTCAATTATACAGAAGCAGAACAACGCGAATTTATGTTCCGCTTGGCTGACAAAAGCGTCAGTGCCATAATGATCAAAAACCATCGTTTTGTCAAGAAAATTCCCGAGGTTATCATAGAAATAGGCGAACAGACGGGGCTGCCTATTATCCAAATTCCACAGGACATCCCTTATGTAGATGTGCTCTATCCGGTTATGGAGGAACTGTTTAATAATCAGGTAATGAAGCTCAAATATTTTAAAGAGGTGCATGATCGCTTCACTACACTCTCCTTAACAGATACCGGTATGGAACCGATTATCACTACATTGGAACAATTAATCGGAAACCCTGTTGCCATCTATGATCGGAATTTTGTCTGTATGACACCCACTTCCTTGTACACGCTTCCCATACTACAACAGGAGCACATTATAGAACGTGAGAAAATATTCGAAACCAAATTTCCTTATTATTGGATAACCACGCAAGTTACGGAACCGGAGAAGAAATCAGTCTACCAGGTAGTCGTGCCTATTCGGACAGTAAACCGTATTAAGGTGCATCTCGTCATCACTGAAATTCATAAAGAATTAGAAGAATTAGATTTCATTGCAATAGAGAATGCGGCTACTGCTCTGTCCCTAGAACTGGTCAAACAGTTTGCTGTAGCGGAGGTCGAGCGGGAATATAAAAATGACATTATTGATGACCTGCTAGCTGGAAAAGGTCAGGTGTTGGAGTCGGTGTATCAACGAGCTAATCTGATCGGCTGGGATTTAGATCGTTCATATGCTGTGCTTTTGTTTCATGTGAAAGAAGAGTTCACCTCGTTCAACCAACAAGAAATGAATAAACCTAAAAACTTGCGCAGACTGCAGAGTAAAACGTTTATTTACTTACATGAAGCTATTGACGTTCATTTTTCAGACGCAATTATGCGTAGCCGGAGCGATACCATCATTCTGCTATTACCTGTTGATTCGCAGGAAGGGAAAGAGAAAAACTGGTTGCCTGCAGTTAAAGATAAAGTCCACGGGATTCAAGACAACATCCGCGCGAAAACCAAAGATATTGTAGTGCAGGTTGGCATCGGTAATGTGGCGGCCACTGTCATGGATATTGCGAGAAGCCATCAAGAGGCGCAAGAAGCCCTGAACCTCGGCGGTACACTCTATGGCAGCGAATCGATTACCGCCTTCGCCGAGCTTGGTTTATTCCGCCTGCTCTGTCAGTATCCAGATCCTGCCGTACTGACCTCGTTTATTCCCGCTTCTTTAAACAGGCTCGTTCAAAGCAAAAGCGCCATCAAAAAAGATCTGCTGCATACGCTTGAGGTCTTTTTGCAGCATAACCAAAATGCTGCGAAAGCAGCTCAGGATTTGTTTGTCCATTACAAAACGGTAATGTACCGACTGGAACGGATCAAAGAAATTAGCGACATGGATTTCGATAATTCAGAAGAGATGCTGGAAACCCGGGTTGGTCTAAAAATTCTAAATTTAATAAATAACGAAGAAGAACATTAAAAATTTAAACTAAATAAACCCTGTTTTTAGCCAAGGTGGATAAAGAAGCTGTTATTCTTTTATCCACCTTTGTTAATGAAGACATATCAGTAAGCGTTTACAATTAAGATGCAACAAGTTAATCAGCACTTTTGAAGTACCTTTATCATCGTAGAAAGGAACGGTAAGTATGGGAGAACTAAGTAAAGATATCATGCAGATGTTAGAATGGCTCGGGTATTTTGGAAATGATCCTGAAGGAGGTATTACCAGACTACTCTATTCTAAAGAATGGCTCAACGCTCAGAAAGCTTTAGAAGATTGGATGAACAAAGAAAGTTTCAATGTTCACTTTGATGAGGTGGGCAATCTGTTTGGAGGTCTACAAGGAACGAAGTATCCAGATGAAACGATTATGACCGGTTCTCACGTGGATACAGTAAGCAATGGCGGTTTATACGATGGACAATACGGTATTGTCGCAGGTCTGCTTGCGGTTAAATACTTGAAAGAGACCTATGGGCAACCGCTACGCAATCTTCAGGTTGTATCGATGGCTGAAGAAGAAGGAAGCCGTTTCCCTTATACATTCTGGGGGTCCAAAAACATCGTAGGTACAGCAGAACGTAAAGAAGTAGAGAGCATTGTAGACTTTGACGGCGTAGCTTTCGTGGATGCGATGAGAGAGTGCAACTTTAATTTCCGTAAGGAATCTAGAGAACTTCGTAATGACTTGAAAGCGTTTGTAGAAATCCATATCGAGCAAGGTAGTGTGCTGGAAACAGAGCAAAAACCCGTTGGTGTAGTCCACAGCATTGTAGGCCAGCGCAGATTTACCGTGGAAGTGATAGGTGAAGCTAACCATGCAGGTACGACTCCGATGAGTTACCGTAAAGATGCTGTTCAAGCTGCAAGCGCTATGATTAATGACGTCATAAACAGAGCGGACAAACACGGAGATCCGCTAGTGGCAACGATCGGCAAAATCGAAGTAAAGCCAAATGTAGTTAACGTAGTTCCGGGATATGCCTTATTCACTATGGACATCCGTCATACCGAGAAAGACGCACTTGTTCAATTTACTGAAGAAATTACAACTTCCTTGAAGAACATTGCAGAAGAACGGAAAGTAGAACTGAAAATCGATATGTGGATGGATGCAGATCCGGTTCCTATGGATAAACATGTTGTAGAAGTCATTGAACGCGAGTGCCTGGAACAAGGCTTGAATTATAAGTTGATGCATAGTGGGGCAGGGCATGATGCCCAGATTCTGGCTCCTTTTGTTCCATCGGCCATGATCTTTGTACCAAGCAGACAAGGAATTAGCCACAATCCGGCTGAATATACCGAGCCTCATGATTTAGCCGAAGGTGTGAAGGTTCTGATCGGAACTCTATATAATCTGGCATACAAAGAATAAACGGCATCTTGGCAAATAACTTGCCTACAACCTTATCATAAGGAGCAGAAAAAGATGAAGGTACAAACCCCTACTACAGCTAAACAAGGTGGACTTGAATATTGGAAAAAGGTCGTCATTTTATTTTGCCTTGGTTGGACTGTCATGTGGATATACAGAACAATACTGAATCCGATTTTACCAGAAATCAAAATACAACTTGGCGTTGAATCGGATGCCAGCATGGGTCTGATCTCCAGTTTATTTTTTCTAGCATACACTTCAATGCAGATTCCATCCGGCTTTATGGCTGATAAATTCGGAAGAAAAATAATGCTGATTCCGGGTTTCCTTATCTTTGCTTTCGGAGTTTTTACCGTCGGAATCGCACCGTCCCTGATTTTCCTACTGGTAGGAAGCTTCCTGGCAGGGCTTGGACAAGGAACGTACTACGGACCTGCTTATTCGATCTCATCGTCCACAATCCCAGCCGAGAAGCGGGGCTTCTCTACCGCCATTATCAACAGCGGTTCAGCGCTCGGAATGGCCATCGGGTATATCGGTTCCTCTTACTTGGTGAAAGGGCTCGGTTGGGACTGGAGACCGCTGCTATTTGTCACAACTGGCCTGATTATTATTATGGTGATCGCCTTTGCCAAAGTCATTAAGGAAAAACCAGCAGCGAATAACGTTGCAACTAACATGGAAAAAGATGCAAATGATAAAGCAACGATGAAGACGCTCTTTGGCGATATCCGAATGATTTCGGCTTACGTTATTTACTTTGCAATATGTTACGGGTATTACATGATTGTGACTTGGCTGCCAAGTTACCTGCAAATGGAGCGAGGATTCCAAGGTGCTGCTATCGGTTTTGCCTCAGCTCTGGTTGCCTTTGCATCTGTGCCAGGTGCGCTATTGTTCAGCCGGCTATCCGACAAGTTCAAGGACAAGAAGATTATGGTTGTTATTATTCTGCAAGTTATTGCCGCAGTTACCTTGTATCTGACAGTGGCTATTCAAAGTAACGAACTGCTGATTTTGTTCCTGATTATGTACGGTTTCTTCGGTAAACTTGCTGTTGACCCGATCATGATCTCCTACGTAGCAGACATTGCGCCTAAGCAAGGGTATAGTACAACATTCGGCGTATTTAACTTCTTCGGAATGATGTCCTCGGTCATCGCTCCGTTCGTAACTGGCTTGATTTCAGACTCTACAGGCAGCAAGGTCTTGGGCTTTTACCTTGCTATCGGCATCATTATTCTAGGTACTGTATTCCTGTTCTTCGCAAATATAAGGAAGCGCCCTGCATTGTAAAAGAACAACAGCATTTATTTCACACACAAACTTTAGAGAAAAGGGAGAGACACACAATGGGTTATGCAACTGATCTGCTGTCCAGCCGTTCTATCATTAAACATGGCAAATATGCCTTAATCACTCCGGAAGGTCTGGTTAATAACGTAGTTCCGGGCTTTGACAACTGCACTATATCTATTCTGGCAACTCCAAAGCTTGGAGCAAGCTTTGTCGATTATATAGTTACAATGCACAAAGGCGGCGCAAATACGGATGGTTTTGGTGGACAAGAACAGATCGAAACTTTCGTTTATGTGCTGGAAGGTGAAGTCGAGGCATCTGCTGGTGACAAGACGTATAGGCTGACAAGCGGCGGCTACCTGTACTGTCCGCCAGGAACGAAGATGTATCTGAACAACATGATGGACGGTGACAGCAAACTGTTCTTGTACAAACAAAAGCATAAACCGTTAAAGGACTTGAAACCATGGGTCGTCTCTGGTCACTCAGGCAACATTCCAGAGGAAGATTATGACGGAATGACAAATATGCGAATTCAGGATTTACTTCCTAAAGATCTTGCTTTCGATATGAATTTTCACATATTAACCTTTGATCCGGGCGCATGCCATCCATTCATTGAAACGCATGTACAGGAACATGGAGCCTACCTGCTGTCTGGTGAAGGACTATACAATCTGGATAACAAGTGGATTCCGGTAAAACAAGGCGACTATATCTTCATGGGTCCGTATGTGCAACAAGCTTGCTATGCAGTTGGTCGTGAGAAACTTGCTTATGTTTACTCTAAAGACTGCAATCGGGATGCGGATCTCTAAGCTCTTGTTATATAGCAAATCGAATTAAACAGAGGTGTTTAAATTGAAAATATTCAGACAACAGTTACAAGAGCTAATCACAACCAAGCTGCACAAGGCGGGTTTAACTGAAGAGCATGCCGCCGGCGTAGCAGACGTTTTGGTCCATGCCGACATAAGAGGCATTCATTCTCACGGCGCTATGCGAGTGGAATACTATGCGGAACGAATCGCCAAAGGCGGATTAAATACAAATCCCGAGTTTAAATTCAACAAAACGGGCCCCAGCACAGCGACATTTGATGGAGATAATGGAGTAGGTCATGTCGCTGCCAAACTAGCTATGGATGAGGCCATCGAGATGGCCAAGGAACACGGGATAGCAGCTGTTGGCGTCAGAAGAATCGGACACAGCGGAGCCCTCTCTTATTTTGTACGGCAAGCAGCCAAATCAGGAATGATCGGTATTTCGATGTGTCAATCAGATCCGATGGTGGTTCCCTTTGGCGGTTCAGAACCTTATTACGGGACGAACCCGATTGCGTTTGCCGTTCCTGCCCATGACGGGCGGATCATGACACTGGACATGGCGACGACGATACAAGCTTGGGGCAAAATCCTTCATGCCAGATCAAGACACGAGTCAATCCCGGATTCATGGGCAGTCGATAAAGAAGGCCATTCGACGACAGATCCTTTTAAAGTGAACGCCCTACTCCCAATTGCCGGTCCAAAGGGATATGGTCTGATGATGATGGTGGATGTGCTCTCAGGTATTTTGCTTGGCCTGCCATTTGGTAATAAGGTTTCATCGATGTACCATGATCTAACCGAATACCGAAATCTTGGTCAGCTTCATCTTGTAATTAATCCAGCATTTTTTACGGACCCGGACATGTTTAAACAACATATTTCGAACACCATGGACGATTTGAACCACATTAAACCGGCGCCTAGCTTTGAGCAAGTGCTGTTCCCCGGACAAAATAATGATCTGATTCAAGAACAATACGAGAAAAACGGTATTGAAATTGTAGATGATATTTATGAATACCTGGTATCAGACGTCGTTCATAGAAATCAGTATGACAACAAAGATCCATTTGCCAAGTAACTTCACCAATTGTCTATTCTGACCGAAGAGGAGCTTGTACTTATGATATATTCCATCATTAAAGAAAATTCCTATCAAGATTCAGTTAATCTCATGCTCTTAACTAACAAAATTTCCACGATGGACGGAGTAGAGCAGGCCTCCATTATGATGGGGACGCCAGCGAATAAAGATATCTTCCATAATACCGGCATGTATACGGATGAACTCGACAAAGCGGGCCCTAACGATATGTGTATCGTAATCAAGACCAATAGTAAAGAATACGTTTCCGAAGTGTTAGCTACCATTGAAACGGAACTGAAAAATCAGGCGGTAAGTAGCAACAAGCAGGAATTCCAATCCGTACGGACTTGGGATAAAGCGCTGCAAGCGCTCCCTAATGCTAATCTTGCTCTTATTTCTGTCCCTGGCCAATATGCAGCGGAAGAAGCGGAACAAGCACTTGACCGTGGGTTGCACGCCTTTATCTTTAGCGATAACGTTGACGCCCAAGACGAACTGCGTCTAAAACAAAAAGCGCATGACAAAGGCTTGCTGGTCATGGGTCCAGACTGCGGAACAGGAATCGTATCCGGTGTTCCGATAGCCTTTGCCAACGTAGTACAACAAGGCAACATTGGCGTTATCGGTGCTTCAGGGACAGGTATTCAAGAAGTTACCACCCTCATTAACCAGCTGGGTTGCGGCGTGAGCCAGGCTATCGGAACAGGCGGACGCGATCTGTCTGAATCGATTGGAGCAATTACGATGTTGGATGCTATTCAAGGGCTAGAGCATCACAAAGCTACAGAAGTGATTGTCGTTATTTCCAAACCGCCTGCCACCGAAGTACGAAATCAGGTAGTTCGACTTTTACAACGTATATCCAAACCGGTAGTCGCTATCTTCGTCGGTGAAGAGCCAGAAACACATGAAGGCACGGTATATTATGCCTCTACGCTGGAAGAGACTGCCATGATAGCTGTGGACCTGTCTAAAGGCAGAGAAGTTAGGGCGAACTACAATAAACTGAACATTAAGGCTCCACAGACTAAGCTGACACCGGAGCAGACAACGATTAAAGGTCTATATTCCGGTGGTACACTCGCTTATGAAGCTGCGGTTCTTATGTCCAAAGGTTTGAAACTGGGACAGTTGATTCATGAAGATGGATACATGTTAAAAGCTAAAGGTCATGAAGTAATTGATCTGGGAGATGACAAGTATACACAAGGTAAACCACACCCGATGATTGATCCGGAAACGAGAATCCACTATATCGAGCAGGCAGCCCGGGATAAATCCACAGCGATTATTATGCTGGATGTCGTTCTAGGGTACGGTTCACATGAAGATATGGCTGGGGCACTGTTGCCTGTCATTGAGAAAACACAGAGTGAAGCTGCAGCACAAGGCAAAAGCTTGTATTTCGTAGCAACGGTGTGTGGAACCGAACAAGACCCACAAAATTATCAAGAGCAAAAGGCTAAACTTGAACGAGCAGGCGTTATTGTTAAAGACAGTAACAATCAGGCTGTGCGGAGCGCTCTGGCGATGATGGGAATAGAGCTTCAGGATAAGGATAAATCATTCACTCCTGCAGTGCAGACCGAACAAGGAAACATCGACGTTTCTGAATCCATTATTAAACTGCTGAGCGGAAAGCCGGAAGTTGTGAATGTGGGGCTCAAAAAATTTGTAAATGCAGTAACCAGCCATGGCGGAAATGCCGTTCACTTTGACTGGCGCCCGATAGCTGGAGGCAATGAGAAGATGCGGAAAATTCTGAGCTTGCTCAAATAAATTAAAGTTTGAACTACCTCTTAAATAAACAATAAGGAGAAATGCAGCATGTACGGATCTTATCAAACAATCGATGAAGCAAATCAGGCAGTCATTCAAAAAATTGTAGCCGGTGCCCCTTTCCTGGTAGATGTCGTTCCTGCCAAATCAGTAGTAGACCAATTAAAAGGACAAGTGCTTCTGCACGCTGGTCCACCCATTGAATTCGCAGACATGACAGGCCCCATGCAGGGCGCTTGTATCGGGGCGGTCTTGTTCGAAGGTTGGGCAACGAACGAAGAACAAGCGATGACCATGCTGGAGCAAGGAGAAGTAACCTTCATTCCATGTCATCATGTCAAAGCTGTGGGGCCTATGGGCGGAATCACTTCCGCCAACATGCCGCTTCTGGTTGTTGAAAATCAGACAGATGGTAACCGCGCCTTCTGTACCATGAATGAAGGAATCGGAAAAGTACTGCGCTTCGGAGCCTATTCCGAAGAGGTCATTCAGCGTCTGCAATGGATGAGAGATGTGCTGGGACCTACCCTTTCTAAAGCTCTGCAACAGACTGAACAAGGCTTGAATATTAATGTGATGATCGCGAAGGCAATCACAATGGGTGACGAATTCCATCAGCGTAATATCGCAGCTTCTCTCGTATTTTTAAAAGAAATAAGTCCTTATATTTTGCAAACAGATTCAACCGAAACAGACAAATTGGCTGTAGTGAAGTTCCTTGCAGATACCGATCAGTTTTTCCTGAATGTTGCCATGGCAACTTCTAAAGCGGTACTGGATGCTGCAAGAATGATTGAGCACGGTACTGTCGTAACGGCGATGTCTAGAAATGGCCAAAACTTCGGAATACGAATCAGCGGCATGGGAGACGAATGGTTTACCGCACCAGTTAATACACCACAAGGTTTATTCTTTACCGGTTACTCCCAAGAAATGGCGAATCCTGATATCGGTGATAGCGCCATTACGGAGGCATTCGGTGTAGGAGGCATGGCCATGGTGGCAGCTCCTGGTGTGACCCGCTTCGTAGGTGCGGGCGGTTTTGACGATGCATTGGCAACCAGCAATGAAATGGCTGAAATTTGTATTGGTCATAACCCTAACTTTACGATCCCAACTTGGAACTTCCAGGGAATCTGTCTCGGTATTGATGCAAGAAAAGTTGTTGAAACAGGCATCACACCGGTAATTAATACCGGGATAGCACACAAAGAGGCTGGAGTAGGTCAAATCGGGGCAGGTACAGTTCGCGCACCTCTAGCTTGTTTTGAAAAAGCGCTTGAAGCGTATGCCCAAAAACTAGGTCTCATTTAACAACACGAAGGAATAGAGGAGAGTGGCAGTCGCATGAAACATTTAATCCAGGCAGATGGAGTATACAGCGCAGCTGTTCTCCCTCTCCTTCAAGGCGGTAAGCCTGGATATGTGCATAGTATATTTAACAATGGCTGGAATATCCTGATGGGAGATGGGCTTATTTTTATAGGCAGCACGAAGAACGGGCGGCTTCCTTTCGGTATCCATCTGGAAGACAAACAAGTGCCAAAGCTTATTTCTATGCTCAAGCAAGATGGAGATCAAATGATTCATTATGACAGCGATACATCGTCTCTTCTCTTTTCTTCATTCTGTATTAAATTAGACCCTCAGGCAACTTATCAATCTGGGATAGGACCGACAATGGACCGGCCGGAATCGCTGCTCCATCTTCTGAATGCGTTTGCAACCGAGCTATTAATTCATAATCAGCCGACAGGTGCAGGTATTTCGATAGATCATTTCATCGAATGTTTCTTTAACGAAGCTCATGTAACTTGTTCGGATAGTGAGCGAAAAATTATACAGTTAATAAATACAGCACGAGTTCGGAACTTATCACAAATAGACGAAATACTCAGGTACTGGATTGGACGGGGAAAAGGCCTGACCCCTGCCGGAGATGACATGCTGGCGGGAATGCTCGCGGTGGATGCAACAGCATGGATATTCACGGATACGTTTCGCTTACATTTATCTGAACTGGTGGAGAAAGAAGCACTAACTACCGATATCAGCCGGGAATACCTAAAGTATGCGCTGAAGCGAAACTTCAGTTCAACAGTGACAGATGTCATGAATGCTCTTCTGCAACAAGATGAAGACAGCTTGATTAAGCGGACCAGGGAATTGATGCGTGTAGGACACAGCTCAGGTCTGGATACAGCATTCGGCATACTGATCGGTATGCTGATTATTAGGAGGAATTCAAATTGGCACAAAAAGTTGTGATTGCACTTGGCGGCAATGCTATTCTACAACCTAAACAACAGGCAACCTATGAGAATCAAATTGCAAATATCCAGAAAAGCTGTGAAGTGATTGCCCGCATTGTGAAGCAAGGTTACGAAGTGATTATTACGCATGGGAACGGTCCTCAAGTAGGGAATATATTGCGTCAGCAGGACGAAGCTAAAGAAGTGGTTCCGCCGTTTCCACTTCATGTGTGCAGTGCGGAATCCCAAGGCTTTATCGGGTATATGATGGACCAATGCTTGAAAAATGAACTACAAAAACTGGGATTAAATCAGGCTGTTACAAGCATCCTGACACAAACGGAAGTATCTTTGAAAGATCCTGCATTTCTAAATCCAACTAAACCTATTGGTGTGTTCTACAGTGAGGAAGAGGCCAAGCGTCTTGCTGAAGACAAAGGCTGGGTTGTCAAAGAAGATGCAGGCAGAGGCTGGCGTCGTGTAGTTCCATCTCCAATGCCACAATCCATTATTGGGGCGGATGTAATCAAGTCTCTGACTAGCCAGGGAGCCATTGTCATAGCTGCAGGTGGTGGAGGTATTCCTGTATCCCGGCAACCAGACGGGACTCTTATCGGTGTGGAAGCCGTCATCGATAAAGACCGCAGCGGATATCAGCTGGCCCAGGATGTGCAAGCAGATATCTTTATGATTCTGACTGATGTTCATAATGTATATGTGAACTACGGAAAGCCGAATCAAAAATCACTGGAAACGATATCACTGGAAGAAGTTAAGCGGTATGCGGATGAGGGCCAGTTTAGTGTCGGAAGTATGGGGCCTAAGATGGAATCAGCCATAGGCTTTGCAGAAAAGGGCGGCATTGCTATCATTTGTTCCCTGGATCAGGCTGATCTTGCTCTGGAAGGAGCAGCGGGTACCCGCATCATCCAGGATGATCTGGTACGCTGTAAGTAAAGAAGGATTGATAAATCAATCTTTTCAAGATAGGATACAGGGTTAGAATAAAAATAGGAGCTTGTCACCATTACCAGTGACAAGACTCCTTTTTTTATATCAAATACAAGTATGCTTGCCCTTTGCGGCAGTACCATAGTAATTGGAAACATAATAGTAGGTAGGTTTGCTGTCCTTGAGGACATATGTCCTTTGCAAATACATGAGTTCGTTATGTAATAAAGGAAACATCTACACGAGGGAGAACAAATGAGAGGATTTTTATTCGCTTTTTTTGGTGGGGCCTTCATTACGCTGCAAGGTGTCGCCAATGCTCGCATAAGCCAAGATATCGGTACCTGGCAAGCGGCGACAGTTACTCAATTAACAGGATTTATAATCGCATTGCTGGTCCTGATGTTCGTCCGAGATGGAAAATGGAAAATGCTCAAGAAAGTAAAGCCGCTATATTTGACTGGCGGAGCCTTAGCGGCGATTATTATTTTTAGTAACATTACAGCTATGCATCAGATTGGTGCTACCCTAACGATTTCCGCTGTACTGATTGCCCAACTGTGTCTAACCTTTTTCATTGATCGAAATGGATGGTTCGGTGTGGTGAAGCAGAAACAGAGACTACCACAGTTCATCGGCATTGGGATGATGATTGCTGGTGTTGTAATATTAGCTTTGTGATCGATTGATTAATTCCGGAACGGAATAGGGAAGGGCTGGAGGTGTATCCGAGTAATGAAAGAAAGTAACGACCGTGAGCAACTTAATCTATACTTGCATGCTCACCAGATTCAATCTATTTTTCCTGAACAATTGCTACCGTATTTAACGTTGTACAGCTATGAGCAAGGGGAACGCATCTGTTCCCAAGGAGAGCCTTCAGAGCATGTATACGTTCTGGTTAAAGGTAAGATCAAAGTCTCTACAACATCTCCGGAAGGTAAGAAACTTATTCTCTCTTTTAAGACGCCACTTGAGGTAGTGGGTGATATTGAATACGTACAAGGCATGGATATGATCAATACGGTTGAGGCCGTATCGCCTGTCTGTATGATCGTTGTTCGTCATCATTGGCTGAAAAAATACGGAAAAGAATATCCTCCGTTGCTGCAATTTTTGTTAGATATTATTACGCGAAAATTTTGCGTCAAATCTAATTCTATGAGCTTCAACTTGATGTATCCGGTAGAAGTACGATTGGCAAGTTATTTATTATCTGTCTCCTTTGATGAATCCAATTCTGAATTTAAAGGACAGCTCTCTACAGGCAGTTTAATGGATGCAGCCGATTTAATTGGAACGAGTTACAGACATCTGAATCGAGTAATTCATCAGTTAAGTACAAAGGGACTGATTGAACGCAACAAGGCGTTCATCCTTGTCAAGGATCGGGAAGGATTACAAGCGCTCGCCGGTCACAATATTTACGAATAAACGCATGTGTTCAAGCAGCAAGTCAGTATTGCTATAACGATATGCATCTGAATGTAAACTACTATTGGGAGTGCAAAGGTTATGATTCAAGGACTCTTACTTGCGATGATTGCAGGTTCGTTAGTCGGTTTGCAAAATATTTTTAATAGTAAAGTCAATGAACGTGCAGGCACTTGGACCACGACAACTATCGTATTGGGCATGGGGTTTTTGGCATCACTTATGACGGGTCTCCTTTTTGAAGGAGGACATTTATTTACTTTGCAAAATATGAAGCTATGGTACTGGTTCAGCGGTGTCATTGGAGTAGGTGTAGTCATTTGTTTGACACAAGGAATAAAGCTGCTAGGTCCTACGCTTGCTACTTCGATCGTGCTGACCTCACAGCTGGGATTTGCTCTATTATGGGATTCCTTAGGTTGGCTAGGCTTGGAGCAGGTACCTTTTTCATTTCAGCAGTTACTAGGTGTGTTGGTTATCGTTGGTGGCGCTATTGTATATAAATTGGGCGGTGTACGTAAGGAGATGGAGAGATCATGTTGAAGAAATACCGGACTTTATTATTTGATGTAGATGATACACTATTGGATTTTGGTGCAGCAGAAAACGCAGCGCTGAGTATGCTTTTCGAGGATCACAACATTCCCTTAACCACAGAACTGAAAGCTCATTATAGAAAAATAAATCAAGGTCTTTGGAAGTCGTTTGAAGAAGGAACATTGGATCGTGATGAGGTAGTGAACACACGTTTTTCGATCTTGTTTAAGGAGTATGGTCAAGAGGTAGATGGAGTCCTATTGGAAAAGAAATATCGCAGCTACTTGGAAGAAGGGCATCAACTTGTTCATGGGGCGTTCGAATTAATAAAGGACCTGCACCATAAATACGACTTGTATATTGTAACGAATGGCGTTTCCAAGACTCAGTATAAACGCTTGCGCGATTCTGCATTATTTCCACTATTTAACAATATTTTTGTTTCTGAGGATACGGGCTTCCAAAAGCCAATGAAGGAATATTTTGATTATGTTTTTGCACGAATTCCTAACTTCTCTGTGGAACAAGGATTAATTATTGGAGATTCTTTAAGCGCGGATATAGCAGGCGGACAGCTAGCTGGTCTAGATACATGTTGGTTCAACCCTGAGATGAAGCCGAATAACATGGATATTGTTCCAACCTACCAAATACAAAGGCTTGATGAGCTATATCGAATTTTACACGTTGAAAGAGAATCATTAGTCAGTGTTTAATGGCGATCTCGATTTAACTCCGGCCGCCCCTAAGGGCGGCTATGATACTCTCTAAAAAACCTATCCGTCATAACCCATCGTTTCAACTTCTTTTCCATTGAATTCGATATCTAGTAGATGATCGGACCATATATTATCACCACATGTAATTTCCGCAAAAGTATCGCCTGTCTTGATTACAGTTACTTTAACACGATACACTTCTAAAGATTCGTACCATTCATCATCAGCTTCATCTTCAAATTTTTCATTGTAGAATTTTTGTAAAACATCTTTACAGTGACCAAGCCAATCGATGTACTCCGTGAGAGTATTTGTACTGTTTGTTAACTCTACATCATTATGAACTGTAATTCCTAACGATTTCCCGTCAAATAGATACCCAAAAATAATGATCGATTTATCAATTTCATAGTTTTGCCAATCACTACCTTGTTCATCCTTCTTCTTAACATTTTCCATTGTTAATTTCTCTATTTTTTGAACAACTTTAGCCTTTAATCTTTTTATAACAAAACGATCTCCATGAGAATCTGCCAGTTTCTTCATTTCAAAAAGTTTACTCTGATCTTTTCGATTATTAGAATCGGCAACGGTTAAGAAAATATCATAAGCACTTTTATGGTAACCAAGTAGAGAGTAGACATAGGATAAAATAAGTCTCGCTTGGTTATCTTCCTCAGCAGTCTTTAATGTATTTGAAAACTCGTACAGTTTTTCGACGCTTTGAGGAGACTTGTTACTAGACTTAAATTCCTTTGATAACTCTATGTACTTATTCTAATATTTATTTTCCATGTTATACCTCACTAATATTAAATATCTTCGTAATTCAAATACAACAATTATACCAGAATGTTCACGCCTTGAAACTTTGTTTCAAGGCGTTTTACATAAATAAAGAAAGGTGCATAAGTTTTGTGATGAATTAAATAATAAGTACAGGAAAGTTTCCAATTTTATATTTTGGATTCATTAGACGAGTAAATTTAACATCTTAATACTCGGCTTAGAGAGAATCACTAGGAGGTTTCATAAACTTGAAGCTCGCTGAGAACAAATTGCTTATTGCTGCTCTAGGCGGCGTGAATGAAATTGGGAAGAACATGTATCTGATCCAGTACGATCAGGATATAGTTGTTATTGACTGCGGGTCTAAATTTCCCGATGAAAGCCTGCCGGGTATCGACCTCATCGTCCCTGATATTACTTATTTACTCGAAAATCGTGATAAAGTCAGAGCGCTAATCGTGACACACGGTCATGAGGACCATATCGGGGGAATCCCATATCTGCTGAAGCAATTGAATGTTCCCGTGTATGGGACACAGCTCACGATCGGATTGATAAAAATTAAGCTTAAGGAGCATGGCCTCCTAAGAAATGCTGAATTGCAAGTAATAAATGTAGATTCAACTGTTCATGTTGGTGCCATCCAAGCGTCTTTTTTCGCTACAAGTCACAGCATCCCAGACTGCGTGGGTATCTTTTTTCAGACACCAGAAGGAAATGTGGTTCACACGGGCGACTTTAAATTTGATATGTCTCCCGTAAGCGGCCCCTATCCCGATCTACACCGAATGGCTGATATCGGTAAACAGGGGGTTAAGGTGCTTCTATCTGAGAGCACAAATGCCGAAAGGCCCGGATTTACTCCTTCAGAACGGTCGGTTGGTGGACATATTCTGGATGCGTTTGCGAGGGCTGAACAGCAGGTATTCATATCCACGTTCGCTTCCAACGTAAACCGAGTCCAGCAAATCATCGATGCAGCTATGGAGACCAATCGCAAGTTGGTTCTGCTCGGTCGGAGTATGGTAAATGTTGTATCGGTGGCAAAAGATCTCGGTTACTTGAAATTACCCGATGATCTTCTGATTGATGCAAAAATGACAGAGCAATACCCGCCGGAGAAAATCGCGATATTGTGCACAGGTAGTCAGGGCGAACCCATGGCCGCACTGTCACGACTGGCTAGCTCCAGGCATCCCCATATTGAAATTTTACCCGGTGATACGGTTATCATCGCTGCAGGAGCTATCCCGGGGAATGAACGAAATCTTGCGCATGTTATCGACAACTTATATGTGCTGGGTGCAAATGTGATTTATGGATCAGGTAGTTCAGCAGGTATGCATGTCTCAGGGCATGGTAGCCAGGAAGAACTTAAATTAATGCTGACTTTGATGAAACCTGAATACTTAATTCCCGTACATGGTGAATTTCGGATGCTGTACCAGCACCGCTTGCTGGCAGAATCAGTAGGGATACCTAATGAGAATGTGTTCATTGTTCGTAATGGTGAGACGGTTCAGATTGAAGCTGGAACAGCCCTCCTTGGACCAAAGATACCAGCTGGTAACAGCCTGGTAGATGGGTTAGGGATAGGCGACATAGGTAATATCGTGCTGCGTGATCGGAGACACCTGTCCTCAGACGGCATGCTAATCATCGTTACAACCTTGAGTAAAAATCAGAGGCAGATGCTTGTGGCACCAGAGGTTATTTCTAGAGGCTTTGTGTATGTGAGAGATTCTGAAGCACTCATGAACGAAATTCATGAGAATGTAAAGTCCATCATGGATAACTTAACGGAATCAGAAATGAGCCAGTGGAACGTGATTAAGCAAACATTAAAGGATAATATCGGCCGGTTAATTTATAGTCAGACAAAGAGAAGACCGATGATTTTACCAATCATCATTGAAATATAACACCAACAAAAAGGATACCCAATGGCTCATTGGGTATTCTTTTTGTATATTATTTATATAGAATGCGAAAATATTTGAATTGATTCATCGATTAGTTGAATGTTTTGATTAAAGGGGATGAAGTAAATTGAAAAACAAAAGACAGAGGCTGCAGGCAATTGAATTGGCAAAGCAATTTGAAATAGAATATAATTCAGACCCCAACAATAATAAGTTCACAATTGAATTTTTAGGTGTGACCGGTGTTCCTGGGGAATGGTCAGTCGACTATAATGTTTACTCTGAAAATGCTTGTATTATAGATGGACCGTTAGCCATGATCATTGATGATAAAGGCAATATCGTAAGTTTAGAAGAATACATTATGAGATTGAGGAATAGTTAAGTATGGACAAAAAAATAATAGATTCAACAACGATAACAAGTTTGATAAGTTTAGATGATGAATTGAAGAAGGAACATGATCTAACCTTAGATCAATTCATAGGTATTTACATCTGTAAAGAAGAGGGAATGAAATATGAATGTACGCCCGAGGATGCAATTGTTTTTGCGTTTACTGGAACGGGAGGGGATCATTTTGCGTTTAGTACAATGAACGGTCTTATTAAAGATTTAGATACCGCTCCAATTTTATTCATCCAACCCATGATCTTTAGCAATCCAGTTAAGCTGGTTGCCAATAATATTCGTGATCTTTTTTCTGTTTTTCTAACACTTAAAGAGTTCTACATTTTAGAAAGATTCGATTGGTACGAATCCGAATCAGACATGTTACATGATATAGAAGAACATTACCAAAAAGCTATTTCTTCGCGTCAAAAAGAATTGAAATTCATTTCAGAACTCATACAGAATCAACTTCAGATCACACCAATTAAAACTGTTTTTAAGTATATCTCTAATATTAGAGAAAAGACTACGTAATCATTACATGAGAATGTGCACGCTTCATCTAACAACATCCTAAAAATACAACTACCTAAAGAAGGAACGATTATGTCAAACCTAAATGAAAAACAATCAAAGTTTCTTGAAGAATTAGTCTCAATAAAAGAACATTATGTTGACTTCTCTCTATTGAGCTTAAATAAGGATTTGAAACTAAACTGGAGCAGTTATCCAAAAGAGTATATTAAATTAGGTGAGCACATAAATACGGAAGAACAAGTAAGAGATTTTCGATTCATACAAAATGAGTTGGTTGACGAGATTATTTATCGAATTTTAGAAGTTGTAGATGGCTACGGTAATTTAGATTTTGAAATCGACTTAATCGATAAAGAAACGAAAGAATCATTAAAGGCAGGTATACAACTACATGATCAATATGCAACAAGGATAAGCGAGAAATGATCCAAATCAAAGGAGGTAAACATGACAGAAAGAAAAAGAATCATTGAAGTTATTCCATATAACCC
Source organism: Paenibacillus uliginis N3/975 (assembly GCF_900177425.1). Lineage (NCBI taxonomy): Bacteria > Bacillati > Bacillota > Bacilli > Caryophanales > Paenibacillaceae > Paenibacillus > Paenibacillus uliginis. The sequence goes on from NZ_LT840184.1 coordinate 2,516,880, forward strand.
TGAATGGAAAACCGAATTTGAAAAGATTAAGAAGATGATATCGAGTTATATCGGTGATTTAATTCTAGCTATTGAACATGTTGGAAGCACCTCAGTGGAGGGTTTATCTGCTAAACCGATTATTGATCTTGATGTCGTCATTGAGAGTTATGATGTATTTCCAAGCATTGTTGAACGATTAGAACAAGAAGGATATGAACATGAGGGGAATTTAGGAACAGAGGGACGAGAAGCATTTCGGAGGATTTTTAACGATGGATGTATGAAATATCATCTTTATGTATGTCCTAAAGTCGGAAGAGGATATTTAGAGCATATTGCATTTCGAGATTATTTGCGGTCAAATGAACAAGCTCGAAAAGAATATGAGTTATTAAAAATACGACTTGCTGAAACATATCGTTTCGATATTGATTCATACAGCAATCACAAGACTGAATTTGTAAAAGATATTTTAAAAAAGACCTTATACAATGCTTCTTTTAACAACGGGCAAAAGGCGTGAGCGAAAAGGGGAGAATAGCCCCCAATTACATGCCTATAGCAAGTGCTGAGTTTGTTCAATTTCAATGGAGGGAAGCGTAGAATCGCTTCTCTCCATTTTTATGTCTATTGTACTGATATTTTTCCCGAACCTGTTTTGAGATTAACCTTATATAATCCACTACCCGATTGACCTTCCGTCTTTCTATTGCTCTGTTGATGATCCTCCAAAGGAATGGAAATTGATCGACTTCCACTGCCTGATTGCAGGAGCCAACTGGCATCCGGAGTGTCATCATTTAACGATAACTTCACATTACCGCTTGAAACTGAAACAGAAATATCGCTATGGAATTTCGCGAAATCAAGAGAGATGTTGCCGCTCTTGCCTTTAACCACCAGTTTATGGGTTTGTAACTCACTTCCCGCAACATTACCAGATGAACCATCAATGAGCACCTCTCCTTTATAATCAGACGGAATGCGTACTTTAATCTGGGGCATTTTCCCAATTTTTAATATGCGAGTGACATCGCTTTTTAATCGAATTTTGATTTTTTTCTTACTCTTATCCATAACAATCCCCGGCCCATTGTCATCAAAGAGCAAGGAAGCTTCTAGCGAGTCAATATCTGCCGATTCCACATTTAATTTGACGCTACCATGATCGATTTGAAGAACATCTACATCTTTAAGGGAGACACTTTGTATATTTTCGGTTGCCTCACCACTTTCGTTCCCACAAGCGCTTAGTAAAAACATGACGAGAACTAGAAGCATAATAAATCGGAATTTCATTTTAACCACTCCTTATGTTTGCTAGATCTCATTGTATTAGATGACGTAACGTCACCTTCAAGTGGTTTTTCAAGAAAAACACTTGTAAGTGACGCGACGTCATCTTGTATGATGAAAAAATCCTGCCAAACCAGCGTAAAATAACTCTTTATTTGCTTCCGACAATGGTATTGGTGATCAGATCTGATCTGCAGAAGGATAGAAAAAAAGGGGGAGTTAAGATGAAGCAAGAAGATATCGTTATTTACGCATGTGTAATTATTGGTGCCGGTATAGGGCTAATGCTTGGCAGTGCATTTCCAGGTGTTCTAGTCGGTTTGGGGATTGGGTATTTAATTAAATTTTCTTTTAAAAAAGAGGATTAATGTTGCTTTATATTTATTTCACGTAAAAAGGCTTGAACATGACGTAACGTCACCTTGTATAGTCGGTTTATACGATAAAAAGAAAGCAGGTGTTTGAATCGATTCCTATTCAAAAAATAACAAAACAGACGGGTATCACCGTTAGAACGCTGCGTTACTATGATCAGATCGGTTTATTGATCCCTTCAGCGAGGACAGAGGGGAAACATCGGATGTATAGCGATCAAGAATTAAAGAAGCTGCAGCAAATTCAATTTTTAAAAAGCTTAGGCTTCAGCCTCCAAGAAATTTCAGACATGCTCAAGAACCGAGAGTGGAATTGGTCAACTAGTTTGAAAAATCAATTAAACTATGTTCTTAATGAACAAAAAAAGTTAGAACAAATAGAGTCTGCTTTGCGAGGGTTGCTTCATAGTATCGCGGTGGAAGGAGAAAAGAGTTGGACAGTTATTCAACAACTTATCCAGCTATCGGGAAGTGATACGGCGTTAAGGCAAGCGTTCCGTAATCAAATGTTTGAAGAGCACGAAAAGGAATTGCTGAGTCTACTTCCTAACATGAATAGAGACGATCCTGACTCTCTGGAATGGATCGCTTTGCTGGGACAGCTCAAAAGACATATGAACGACGGACCGGAATCGCCTGATGTTCAACGAATCGTAGGACGAATGGATGAGAAACGATTGGAGAGTTTTGGGGAAGAAGACGCCTTCGTAGAAAAACTATGGGAGATCAGAAACTCGCCGGATCAGTCTGAGCAAATGGGTTTATACCCAATAGAACAAGAACTTCTTGAACTGATGGACCGAGCATTTGATATATATTTGGCTCGCAAGAAAGAACACCCTGAACAGGAGGAGAGATTTTGACCATAGAACTGCTTCTTTCCGTTGGGGCTTTGTCACTGTTAGATATGCTAAGCCCAGCCACGATAGGAGTCACCGTTTATTTACTACTTGCTGAGAGGGACCGGCTTGTACCACGTTTACTCGTTTACTTGATAACAGTAGCAGGATTTTACTTCTTTGTTGGCGTTTTGCTTATGCTCGGATTAGATGCCGTTTTTGAAACAATGTCCGGCATGTTTCAGAATCGGACGGTAAGCTGGATCATGGCTATAGTTGGTGGAGCCCTATTTATCGCCAGTTTCTATGTCCCTACAAATAAGCCGTCTGAACCACGTCGTCCAAAATCAAAAAGCATCGGTGCGATGATCGGGCTCGGACTTACCACTGCATTGATTGAGGTGGCGATGGCACTGCCTTATTTTGCGGCGATTGGGCTTATGACCACTGCGAAATTGCCAATCGTTCAGTGGGTTCCCATATTGGTTGGATACAATTTCATCATGATTCTACCTCCTTTATTGCTGTTTGGATTTCACCTCGTATTTGGTCGTTTGATGCAAAGACCATTAGAGAAGCTTAGGGTAAAAATCGCCAAAAGCTCCGGATCGGCACTTTCCTGGATCATGTGTATTGCCGGACTTATTCTGCTGCTGAACAGCGTAGATAATTTGTAATTATTTAACGAGATCAGAAGAGGATCGTAGTTTATATACATAGGACTGGTTTACGATAAAGACACGACCCCAAAGGTCGTGTCTTTATCGTTCGTTTATTTTGATAGTCACGGAGCGAACGATGATAAACATGTTGCGTGCTATTTGCTGCTGATGCTAAGCTCTGAAAGTTTGCTATTCCATGTAACTTCTAAGCCCATTTGCTTTAGCAGGGAGACGGGAATCATAATCGCTCCGGGAGTGATGTAGGGTGGACTTGACAAGGTCACTTTTTTCCCATTGACCTCCCCTTGAAGTTGATTAATACGGAAGGAAGCTGAAGTTTGATTATGTTTAATCGTGTATAGGGTTTTGGCTGTATCGCTGCTTGAAGGGGTAATCACAAGTTCTGCTCTCAGTGCTTTTGCAGTGTCCTTTAGTGGAATGGTGATTTGACTGTTACTCATAATAGAGGGGAAAGAAGATGTCAGCAATTCACCGTTGATGGTTACATTTATTGGAGTCTGCATACGTTGAGGTGTGTATACTATTCCATCTATCGAGTTTCGTGGTACGCCTAGCGCAAAACGTTTATTGCCTCCCCAGCCCCACACTTGTCCCTTTGAATCAGAAGACGTTTAAAAGAAGTAGGAAGTTTCATTGCATCTGTCCAAAAATTGATTGTATTTATTGTCCAACATTCAGCATATTCACAAATATGCATAATAGGTTATACTGATATATGCATTTAAAATACATAGTCAGTCATGAATATACATCAGGAGGATATGGATGGGACAAGCAGAGGGATCATTACAGAAAAAATTAAAACCTAGACATATCAGTTTTATGGCTATGGGCGGCGTAATCGGAACAGGGATTTTTAAAGGTAGTGCTGAAACGATTGGTTTGGCTGGACCTGGGGTTATCATGTCCTATATATTTGCAGGACTGTTGCTTCTGGTCGTAATGGCAGCCATGGCAGAAATGGCGACCGTATATCCAAACCGGAATATGAAGGATTTTGTCCGTGAAGCTTTCGGGGAAAAGGTCTCATTCATCATGGGCTGGATGTACTGCTTCATGTGGCTGTCTGTATGTGTTATAGAGGTTATTGCTGCGGGCAGTTTTCTGCAATATTGGTTTACAGAAGTACCGTTATGGCTGCTAAGTTTGGCCTGTGCCGCCTTTATTGTTCTCATCAATTTGATGAGCGTAGGTACCTTTGGAGAATTTGAATTTTGGCTGGCAGGAATTAAAATTGCCATGATCATCATTTTTATCGTACTGGGAGTATGTCTGATATTCGGTGTCATTCCAAGTGATCATACGCCATACCTGCAAAATTTCACGAATTCCGGAGGTTTTTTACCGAATGGCTGGACTTCAGTATTCTCTGCATTGCTCGTAGTGATGTTCTCCTACGGTGGCTCTGAGCTTATAGGATTAACACTGACTGAAACAGAAAATGCTGAACGTATATTACCCAAGGTGGTCGGTAACTTTATCTTACGAATCATTCTGTTTTTCACCCTGCCAATTCTGATTATTTGCGGATTAATTCCTTGGAATCAGCTGGGACCGGAGAGCAGTCCGTTCGTACAGGTATTAACAGCGACCGGACTGTCGGGTGCAGCTCATATTATGAATTTCATCTTGATAACGGCTGTTCTGTCAGCTGCCAATTCAGGTATTTACGGTGCATCGCGAATGCTTTATTCCATGGCAGCGGCAGGTGAGGCACCCAAGTCTTTGGCTAGAACTAACCGTAAGGGGAGTCCGGTAAATACGCTTTTGCTGTTAGCGGTCATTTTGCTTGCTGGCTCTTTGCTGGGGCTATTCGCACAGGATCAGCTTTTCCGTATACTAATGGCTGTTCCGGGATTCGTTGTAATTCTGGTATGGATTTGTATTGCTCTATCCCAGCTGAAGCTACGCAAACAGTATCCTGTTAAACCTGCCTTCAAAGTGTGGGGATATCCCTATGTGACAGGATTTGTAGTCGTATGCCTCACAGTTATTGCAACCATGTTCCTCTTTGACAGTCAGAACCGATTCAGCATTGGGACTTGTCTTGGGGTGCTGCTCATACTTATCGTTTCGTCCTTTGTCAAATTCCGTCCCAATCGGGATCGAAACGAGAACGAATGTTCTGAAAAGTGATTGACATCCTATTTGATCCAATATATACTATTATCAAATCGAAAGAAGTGCGGGAGAAGCACCTCGCAGGACAGGCTATGAAGCCTTTCTTGTGGGGTGCTTTTTTGCGCTTCCTTTGAAGATGATATGGATAAGGGAGATGATTGTTTTGTTGCAACGAAGAAGTAAATATAACCGTTATATAAGTGTTCTAGTAATTCTAACCCTGTGTTCCCTGCTGCTTGTGGCTAGACCGCCCTATGTAGAGGCTTCAAATACTGGATGGGATGCTGCGTTAACAAGCATTGACCAGTTGCATGACAGCTTTACCGCATTGGAGTTAGCCAATAAACAGGATAAGCAGCAAATACAGGTGCTGCGCAAGCAAAACAATGACAAGCTTAAAGAAATTAATTCAAAAGTACAGCTCATTGACAAGGTAAAGCTCGACAAGTTAAAGACAGAAGTAGACCAGACTCAGAAAAAATACGCTCCTTTGCTTGCGGAATACACTGATCTCGGCAAGAAAGCGACAGAAGCGAGGAAACGCAAAGATCGAAAATCTGTTCTTCTGTATGATCTCAAGCGAAACCGTATTAAGGCTTCTGCTAATGCGGCGAGACAGGAGATCAAATTGAAAAGGGATGCTTTAACAGCTGCGAAGAAGCAGGCTGCCGCAAAAGCCAAAATCGTTAAAGATGCCTTAGTACCTGTGCAAACGCTAAAGAAACAAATTACAGCCGAAAACAAAAAAATAACAGACATAAATAAAAATAAAATTGCAGCGAATAAACGTTATAAAGCAGCTGTCAAGCAGGGAGACGCTGTGAAGGCTGCTGCAGAATTGAAACGGATCGTTGATGATGTTAACCAAATCCATGCTTTGCAGAAGAAGATATTTGAATGGGAAAGGAATATTCGGAGTACAATTCATTCTGCAGAGGTCAAGCTCTCAAAATAAGTGTCTTTATCGATGCTCTTACCTAACAATATCCTTACCAACAATAAACACATTAACAGAATCAACAAGTTATCCCTTATAATAATAGGTAATGAACTGCCAGGGTAAAATATAGTATGGCGGTCTAATTGATCGAAGGGGCTCATCAAATTGGCAACAAGCAGAAAGCAAATTGTAGAACGGATGCATCAACAAGCTATAGCTGGAGAGCATATCATTGGCGTTGCGGCAGGAGCGGGAATATCAGCCAAGTATGCGGTAAAAGGCGGAGCAGATCTTATTTTGGCATTGAATTCGGGACGGTTTAGACAAATGGGGCTGGGCTCCATCGCAGGCTTGATGCCTTATGCGAACTCTAATGAAATGGTAATGGAGTATGGATCACGTGAGATATTGTCCGTTGTTGGGGATAAACCTGTTGTATTCGGACTTTGCGGAACAGATCCTACCATAGAACTGTCATCGTATTTGGATACGATTCAAAGTAGCGGTTTTTCCGGCATCATCAATTATCCGACGGTCGGCCTGATCGACGGACAGTTTCGTGAAGCATTGGAGGAAGAGGGGATATCTTACCTTCAGGAAGTAGAGGCTGTCCGGCTCGCACACGAAATGGATATGTTTACGATGGCTTTTGTATTTAATGCAGAGCAGGCGGCTTATATGCTGGATGCGGGAGCTGATGTGATCTGCGCCCACTTAGGGGTTACGGCAGGTGGATTGATGGGTACAAAAAAAGTATATTCCCTGGAAAAAGGAGCGGACATCGCGAGACAGATTTTTGCTGTATGTGATGCTTCTAATCGGAATCCTATAAAACTCGTATATGGCGGACCTGTCCATACTCCGATTGATGTGCAGTATATGTATGATAATACATCCGCGATGGGATATCTCGGCGGCTCCAGCTTCGAACGGATTCCAACAGAAGAGGCTATCGTGGATACGACGCATCGGTTCAAGGTTACTGGTTATCTGGAGCAGGACCAACAGCTGATGAATAAGCTGAGCGCTTTAGATGAGCCGTATGATTATGTGGCTTTTGTTAAAGAGCATATTGCCCATAACTACATGAACAACATCTCACTGACAGAGCTTGCAGACCAGATTCACGTTTCGCGGACGCATTTAAGCGCGCTTTTTAACAAGGAAGTGGGCTGCACGTTTCCGGAATACCTAGCGAAATACCGCATACATAAAGCGCAGGACGTGATGAAGCATACAAAGCTTTCATTATCAAGGATTGCGGAGTTGGTCGGATATCCTGATTATGTGCATTTCAGTAAAACGTTTAAAAAATACGCCGGTGTTACCCCGCAAAACTTCCGTAAACAAACATAAGACAAATATACATAAAAATCATACAACCATACGATTACTTTGACTTGAAAGCGCTGTATTATTGGGTTGTAAAGGTTCACGGCGGTGGTCCGGCAGGGCTGGCGGCGGATCCTGATAGCATGTTTAACGAAGGAGGTTATTCAGTGAAAACGATAGCCATTGCAGGAACATTTGATTCAAAAGGTGCAGAGTTTTTATATGTGAAATCGGTCATTGAAAGTCTCGGCTTAAACGCATTTACAATACACAGTGGTGTGTTTGAACCCATGTTTACACCTGATGTATCCAACACCGAAGTTGCAGAAGCTGCGGGTATCGATATTTATGAAATAGCTGCCAGAAAGGACCGGGCTGCCGGGACAGAAGCTTTGGCAAGAGGAATGGAAGTAATCATTCCGAAGCTGTATGCAGAAGGGAAATTTGACGGTATCCTGTCCTTCGGAGGAACAGGGGGAACGTCCATTGTCACCGCAGGCATGCGAGGTTTGCCGATCGGAGTTCCCAAATTGATGGTATCAACCGTGGCTTCTGGCAATACAGAACCCTATGTAGGAACTAGTGACATCATCATGTTTCCGTCCATCGTTGACGTATCCGGGCTAAACTCGTTTTCCACCAAAATATTTACCAACGCAGTACATGCCATGGCGGGTATGGTGCAGTTTGAATCGACACCGCCTCAGGATAAAAAGCCGTTGATCGCAGCTACCATGTTTGGCGTCACCACACCATGTGTTAATTATGCTAGAGAATATCTGGAGGATCAGGGCTACGAGGTGCTGGTGTTCCATGCAACTGGCACGGGCGGAAAAACGATGGAAAGCCTGATTGAAGGCGGCTTTATCGATGGGGTGCTGGATCTCACGACAACCGAATGGTGCGACGAGCTTGTCGGAGGTGTGTTGGCTGCCGGACCTCATCGACTTGAGGCAGCCGGACGCTGTAAGGTACCGCAGGTCGTATCGACTGGCGCACTGGATATGGTCAACTTCGGTCCCTACTATTCAGTACCGACAGCTTTCAAGGACCGCAATTTGTATAAGCACAACCCGTCCGTAACCTTGATGCGGACAACGGTAGACGAGAACCGTCAACTTGGCGAGATTATTGCGGATAAATTGAATCAGGCAAAAGGCCCAACGATGTTAATGCTTCCTTTGCAAGGTGTCTCCATGCTCGATGTAGAAGGAGAGCAGTTTAGGGGTACCGAAGAGGATGAAATGTTGTTTAATACACTAAGACAGAATATTGACCGCCAGTCGGTTGAACTGATTGAAGTAGACACAGATATTAATGATCAAGCTTTTGCTATCGCAGCTGCCAAGAAATTGGTGGAAATGATGAAGCAACATTAACCGTAGAATATCATGAACTAAACTTATCGCTGAACACGACGAACTAAATGACCCCAAGGAGGCAATCATACAATGAAGACTAGAACAGAGATTTTGGCCCAATTAAAAGCAGAGGTAGCGGCCGGGAATGTACTTTTGGGTGCAGGTGCGGGAACCGGGATATCGGCCAAAAGCGCCGAAGCGGGCGGAGTTGACCTCATCATTATTTATAACTCGGGACGTTACCGGATGGCTGGTCGCGGCTCACTCGCCGGACTCATGGCGTACGGGGATGCCAACCAAATCGTAGTGGATATGGGGAATGAGGTACTTCCTGTTGTTAAGGAGACACCAGTACTGGCTGGAGTCTGCGGTACGGATCCGTTCCGGATCATGGATATTTTCTTAAAACAGCTTAAAGAGCAGGGATTCGCAGGTGTTCAGAACTTCCCTACAGTCGGCCTGATCGACGGCGTGTTCCGCGCAAATCTTGAAGAGACCGGAATGGGGTATGATCTGGAAGTTGATATGATTCGAAAAGCCCATGAGCTAGATCTGTTAACAACACCTTACGTGTTTGATGTGGATCAAGCGAAAAAGATGGCCGAAGCCGGAGCGGATGTCCTGGTCGCTCATATGGGACTGACTACAAAAGGAACGATTGGCGCTAAAACTGCGCTGACACTCGATGACTGTGTGGACAAAATCCAGGCGATTTGTGACGCAGGCAAAGCAATCAATCCGGATATCATGATCCTGTGCCATGGCGGTCCGATTGCCGAACCGCAAGATGCTGAGTATGTGTTGTCAAAAACCAAGGGAGTTGAAGGATTCTTCGGAGCATCCAGTATTGAACGTTTTGCAACGGAAGTCGGTATCAAACAGCAAACAGAAGCTTTTAAAAATATATTGAAATAGGATTTTACTGAAAATTCTGAAACGATCGCATGCCATAGCTGTAGTTCCACCTGGAGACTTGGATTTGTCGAAGGGGGAGCCAGCTATGGCTTTTTGCGTTATATTAATTATAGGCATTTTTTGCAAGGGGAAAGAAGGGGGATGATCAGCATGAACGGCGAGGTGTATCAACTCATTCAATTGACTGCTATGGGTAATGGTTATATCCTGGGCGGGGCAAAGCCTGAAGACAATGTTCATCCGGATCAAGAACATTATGAAGTGATTTTGCAAGCAGCCAAGGGAAATGGACATGGTCAGCGTGGCTGGATCATTTAATAACGTTAGGATGCCAGGGACTTTCACTGGTGACCAGCCAAAGTTCGGGAGAGACCTGGAAAAGTAGTGGTTTTGTAGGTGGGGGACAACCGGCGGGTATTGCAGCGATTGGAATTCCTAACGAACCTGCTTGGATGCCGTCTTGGCAAGTGGTGAGTAACCCTCAGCAAGCAACAAAATGGAGAATTACATATACAGAGCATATTGATCCTACCGGGATTAATAGAGAATATGGAACGGTTCCTATAAGTCATTATGCAGCGGAATTAAGAGGAATACTGAAGCGGATTGGACAGCTAGCGGTCGATATTGATGAAGAGTTCTGGAACAACGATTTTTTTAAACCGGCTATTGAAAGACTTGAAGGTGTTGTAACTAATATGCCGATGGAACTGCCTGAAATCTATTCGGACGAGGCTCAAAGGCTGCTTAATGCCGTATATAAAGCTTGGGTATTCGGAGGCATGGGGTCGTGGAATGACAGTCCACCTTATTCCGCCCACCTGCATCAACTGGAAAAAGAGTACAATGACTGCACGGGGGATTTATATCATACGTTGCTGCAATGTGCCCAAGGTGCGGTCAATTCGGTATTTCATCTGCAACAAATACAGCAGCTAAGCCTAACCAAAACGGAGCTTGCGAGCTTAAAGCATAATTTGACGGAGCAATCGCTGCCTTTTAGCCATCAGGTTGAATTTCAAGAATGGAATTATCCAGCTGGAGAAGCCGGAGCTTACTTTCTCAAGCTACCGAGGACAGAAGTCCGATCCGATTTGGAGGGACTTGCATTATTACTACTAAGATTGGAATTCCGTGAACAGGAATGGAGCTGGGATGAGAAGGAAGTAAGAGAAGTTGGCCCTAACGCTTTGCGTACGGCACTAACATATCTTTTGGACAACGGAGAATGCACTTCACTGCGTTGGAAGGAAATATTGGACAAAGCCGAGCTGTATACGGAAGGACATTTAGAATTAAAAAATGAAGTCACTTTCAGATCAAGCAATGTGATGCTTTATGATGATTGGAATTTGCTGCAATTTTTTGGAGTTAATGATGAGCATTATTATTTGTACCTCTGGTATACGACAGCCTAAGGTTTTGAGATTTTATCGTGACAAGGGAATTTACATTGGAGAGATGATTACGAATTTAAGAAGGTCTATTATTATAAAAGAGAAAATCTTCAACAGAATGAAAGTCTGGCTGAATGGGTAAGGGATCAATAAAAGAACAAGAAGTCGCTGAATTTGTGGACATTTTTATGTATAGTAGAAAGAGTGAAAGGAGGTGATCAATATGAGCACTGTACACATGCTCGTCGGTATTCCTGGCAGCGGCAAAAGTCATTACGCAAAAGAATTGTGCAAACGACAAAGGGCTGCGCACGTTGCAACCGATTCGATTCGAAACAGGTTATTCGGAAGCGAATCTAAGCAAAAAAATACGTATGCGGTATTTAACGAAGCTTTTGCGGAAATCGATCATGCTTTGCAAACGGGCCGGAATGTCGTGTTTGACGCTACAAATGTGAGCCGCAACCGGAGGTTTAAATTTTTGAAGAGATTCAAGGATGTACCTGTCGAATGCCATGTATGCATTACTCCTTACGAGATCGTAAGAGAACGAATACAAGCGAGAAAAAGGCGGATCGACGACAAGATAATAACCAAGTATGCTAAAAACTTCGAGTTTCCTGTCCTTGGAGAAGGCTTTCATGCCGTGCATATCGTCCATACACCAGGCGAAGTCATGATTGAAAGGACAGAGCTAGAAAAACATCTTGCTGGCAGTTCGGATCATAATGAGCTGTTTGATTATTTATCCAAATCCCCATATTTCCGAGTCATGCTGGGATATGATCAGGAGAATCCCCATCATTCAAAAACCTTGTCAGAGCATACCTATGCGGTTCTGGAATACATCAACGTCTGTTATGAAGGTGAAGATTTGCTCGCGATGCAGTTAGCAGCCTTGTTTCACGATGCGGGTAAACCGTTTTGCAAGGTATGGAAAGAGAACCGGGGATATTATTCGTATTTTGGACACGAGCACGTATCCGCTGCAATGGCCTGTCATGTCCTTAAAGAGCTTGGTTATGACCAAGATTTTATCTTGAAGGTTGTGAATATAGTAAGTTTCCACATGGAGATTTTACACGGAGGGGACGCGGGAGCGTCTAAAATTTATCATTTGCTCGGAGAGGATTTACTAGCCCAAATGTACTTCTTCGCTGAAGCAGATACTTTTGCAAAATAAAGAGGTGATACTATGAAAGTGAAATATCCGAAAACGATGCATCTGCCATGGTCGAGGGGATATACGGATGATGACAAAATCTTGCGGAATACCGATCATTTTGCAGGACAAGAGGTGGTCATAACGGAAAAAATGGACGGGGAAAATACGACGATGTACTCTGATTTCATTCACGCAAGGTCCCTTGACAGCAAGGACCATCCCTCCCGGCATTATGTCAAGACGCTGCATGGTAGTATACAGCATCTGATACCGGAAGGATATCGATTGTGTGGGGAAAATGTTTATGCCAAACATTCATTGTTGTATACATCTTTGCCCAGCTATTTCATGCTGTTTTCCGTTTGGAATGAACATAACGTTAGCCTATCTTGGGATGAGACCGTAGAGTGGGCGTCCCGCCTTGGAGTTGCTATAGTCCCTGAGTTGTACCGGGGGATTTGGAACGAAGAAGCCGCCAAAAAGTGCTATACGAAGCAATCCTGCTGTGGCGGAGAGCAAGAAGGCTATGTGGTGAGACTGACATCTACATTTGCATATGAAGAGTTCAAGCATTGTGCGGCCAAATTTGTCCGTAAAAATCATGTGCAAACCGATGAGCATTGGTTAAGTAAACCGATCGAGCCCAATAGAGTAGCCCGTTGTTAATTTAAATAAACAGGAGAGGACTGAGTATCATGTAATCCCGAATAATGAAACCAATATAAAATGACATTACGCGCCAACACTCAATTGCTCTAGCTGATGGAGTATGGCTTGCCCCGTTTGCTTCCACTTTGCAAAATCCTCAGGATCAGCTTCCGCCCAAAGTTCGTACACTTCTGACCGGTCGCTATTGTCCATGTTTAAGGCAATCTGGATTAATCCGATGACCTTTTGAAGCAACTCCAATGTGATCTGTGATTTCACGGCAGTCAGATCGACTTTTTCTGAGAGCCGCTGAACTGGATGAACACCATAGGCTTCGAGAATCAATTCTCCCGCTGCGAGAATGCAGCTTCCTTCATCGACTTCCATATATTCATCTTCAGACCATGTAGTTTCCACATATTCTATCTGGTTAACGATAGCAGAGTAGTCACGTTCTACGATGATTAAAAAATCACCCGCACCATCATTATCAAATACACCTGTTTCCCATGCTCCCATATGTAACAACCTCCTTCAGAATCAGTGTAACGACAATGGAAAAGGAATTGAATAGGAAAAACATACTATATAATTAGGACGAAAGAGGTTTTCAGACGTATATATCATGATCACAATTGATAATTGTTGCCATAAAGCTTTATAATTTATTCAGTAATCAGGCTCTTGGACCCCTTCCTTCTGATTCATCTTATCAATGGACAATAGGGATTCCAATCTCCTGATTTTTTTAGTTTTTAAAGATTACATAACTTTTAAGAGCATACATGGGAGGCAACTGTAAATGACCGAAAATGTTACTTCAACTGGCTGGGATGCCATTGATAAGGCTACTTCCAAAAGAAAGTGTGTTTGAAATTCCTTCTCTAAAAGGAACCGCCATTCAAATTGTAAAAACCAATATTACAGATAATGAGGGAAACGTCGTAAAGGTCATCGGTTAACAACTTATTGTCACATTCGACGGTACGACGCTATCAGAAAGTCCGCGTACAAGTAGTCCTCTAGGTGAAAGGAGTAGATCTCATGAGGAAGCTGTCACCTTACCTTGGCTCCTTAATTGAAGATCTGGATACGCCAAATAGAATTAACGTGCTTGATCAAATAGGACAGTCCGGTGAATATTATGCCATTCCATATCTACTACCTTTGATGGAAAGCGAAGATGCCAGGGTAGTGGAATCTGCCGAAATGGCTGTTTCTAAGCTGCTTGATTTCTGCCCTGCACTTGAACTGGCTTGGATGAATGAGCATATTCGAGCCTGGCATCCATCTCCGACGGAGTGGAAAAGAGCAACCGAACGCATGATGAGAGCCTTGGAGCAAGCCAGCTTTACTCGATTGTCTATAAGCAGCATGCATTGGAGCGGATACGTCCGAGAGGCGGCTGTTAAAAGATTAGCAGAGGTGGATAATGGAAGGGCTTTTCCGTTTCTGCTCCTGCGAATGAACGATTGGGTACCGGAGATCCGCAATATCGCCAGGAAATCTCTGGAACAACGGCGCACTTCCAATAATGCATGGCACTGGATTCAAAACATATCACTTGTTGATCGGCTTCTAACATGCGGCCGAGATTCTTTTGAGCCGTTTGTGAAGTCGATTCATCAGCTTCTGCGGGGGAGTGAATGTACGGAGGCACTGACCGAAGCACTTACTTCGCAGGACAACAAAATTCGCAGGTTTGCATATCGGGCATCTGTTGAAGCCGAGGGCGCTGATGCTGCAGCTGTTATCGAACAGGCGCTCATGGATTGTGATACAGAAATACGCCGCTGGGCATCGCAAAAGGTAGAAACATGTCTTGAAAATGAAAGCCTGTATAAGATGTTGCTGCGAATGAAAAGTGATCCAGTACCTTCCATCCGAAGGGAAAGCCTGGCTTTACTCGCGGTCTATTTCCCCAATGCTGCTAAGGAAATATTAATAGACAGGCTTCTGGATTACAATATGACGGTTAGGGAGACGGCACGGCGTTATTTGAATCGTCTTCATAAGATGGATTATTCCGAGTATTATCTGGACGTCATCTGGAATGGGCAGGAGCAGCACCTTGCAGTAGCAATCGCAGGTTTGGGAGAAACAGGTCAGGATTTTGAGAACGAAGTGCTGTTTGAATATTCAGACCATCCGAGTGTCTCCGTACGGAAGGCTGTTCTGCGTGGTCTTGCTAAGTTAAACCCTGAACCGTATGCATCTTTATTTACTGACTCGCTCCAAAGCGAGCAGCCCGGTACTTCACGTGAAGCTTCTCGTGCACTCCGACGATATCCATACTTAGTCAATCCAGATGAACTGGCCTCAATGATGTCACAGGAGCAGCCGGATCATGTGATGCGGAATGCACTGCGCCTGTTGCCTGCTTTTGATAGATGGAAACAGCTCGAGATTTTGCTAGACCTACTTACATATACGAGAATAGACAGGTTAAAAGCTAAAATACGGGAGCAGCTTGTAACTTGGGCGGAGTCTTCAAACCGCAAATTTACAGGTCGACCTAAGGAAAATGACATCACGCGTATACATAATAAACTGGATCACAGCAGGTCTGAAATGGACGACGCCGTTCATGCAAAGATAGAATGGTTTATAAACACATGAAATACATAAAAGAAATCTGGGGGCAACAGTGATCGTAAGAATAATCCGCATTCGTAGTGATGCCCAGGCTAAGAACTTAATTACTTATTTTTTGATAGGAGGACAACTCATTGAACCAGGCTGCAGAAGCATTTTTGAACGATATATGGAGTCATATTACAGCTATTTACGATAAAGAGAGTCAGAGAATTAGTGAGTTTAAAGACCGAAGTCGGCTTCAGGCGGGAGTATATGACTACCTGAGAGTGGTTTGGAGAAAAGGGAAATTCAACTGGGCCCAGGGCAAAATCCATATCGACATTTATGAACCACTCTCCTGGAGTGACAGCTCTTATAAATTCGAAGCGGGTACTTACATAGTAGAATTGACGGATGAAATTTTAATTCATGATTTTTTCCCAGCTCTGTGTGACCGGATGGATAAACTATTCCAATCGGACGATTATGGCCCCAACTTTTTTGATTACCGGTTTGAAATCGTGTTTGAGTTTGAGTGGGAGCAATCTAAACTGTGCCACTCCCAATTTTTATTAAACGAAGAAAAACTCCGGGGTCTTAAACAGACGCTGGATATCTTTATTGACACAAAAATCTTGTCAGAGCTTCCAGTACTTCCGAAAGAAAATGACGGGTCTTTCTTTGCTCGTCATCTAATGAATCCCGATCTAATGGAACAGAGACAGGAAGAAATCGAACCGCTGATTCGGCATCTTAGTGACAAGCTGCGTACAAATAGAGAGCGAAGTGATAAGTGGGCTTACCAGTATACTTCGGCTTTCAAGAACTGGGCGAAGGAGCGGTTTTTAAATCAATATTTTGACCGATCCGGAAACTTCGGATTGGATTGGGTTCTGAAAAATGAGTCGGAGCGTAATGAACTAAATGTTCAAGAGCTGGACTTCTTCATTTATGCCGCCTTGCAGATCGGTCCCCAGGAACCAGACACTCGAGAAAAGTACTTGAAACTCGCCGTTGAGCTCGGATCGAAGCAAGCAACGGACTATTTGAAACAAGGAAGCGGTCTCTTTGAATGTGTGTATAATAGCAATCTGATTCAAGGAAAAGCCAATGATATTATACAAACCATAGAAATTCGTATTGTATCTGAAGAAGAAGCCGCCTACCGTGAAGCGCTTGACTTTATCAGTAATCTTCTGCGGCAAGGTTTTCCGAAAGGGTACAAGCTTAAGCTGAAGAGTAAAGAAAAGCACTACTTACCGTTAAAAGAGCTGGCGAAGTCAGGTCATCATCGGTTTTTTGCTAATGCAGTGCGTTATCCAGCGTTATTCCCTCAACTTGCAGCATATGCGGGGCTTGCTATGGAGGAATTCGCCTGGTACCAGGATGTGGAGCCTAGTGAGAAATCTGTCATGCCCGGAACCTATGCGGTATTCGGTCTCGGCTTGTACAGTGACGCCTATTTTCCGTTAGTTCAGCGTTATATGGAATTGGTTGATGAGGAGCATCAGTCTGCACAAGACCGCTATGCTGAAGCTTTTATCGAAGCTCATGGCGTTACAGCAGAGCATATGCCTGTATTAGTCTCTATTCTGCTTGGTGGAAACCAATCGGCGAAACCTGTAAAAAACATAGCAATTGATACTCCTGAACTTGGAGATGCACTTATTCGGGAGCTTGAGACAAAAGAAGATTATGAACGTGAAGTTGTAATATACCGCATTTTCGGAAGCAACAAAAAGCTGGCGCAGGCCGCAAAAAAGGAGTCATCTCCTTTAAAGGAACAGCTTGAGCAATTGTTGGTACTGTTAGGGTAAGGGCTACCCAAAATGGAGGTTAATCATCATGTGGACTATTCGTTTTGAACATGAATTTATCAAATATCCAGGTGTGACAGAGGAACAAATCACCTGTTTTCTGACTACGTGGAACAAAGACCTATCGGGGCAGGAGATCAACGAAATAAAGGAGCGGCAGGTTAACCCTTTTCCGAAATCGTCTCCATATTTTGATCAATACAAACCGCTTGATCCTACAGGCTGGAAGCTGCCTCAAAGAGCTTTTCCTGACAGCTATATCGATTTTATGAAATATTCCAATGGTGGAGAATTCCAAAATGGAGAGCGTTATTTTCAATTTTTTGATACGGAAATTTTCCGGGAAATGAACTTCGCTTATGAAATGCCAGAGTATATGCCTTTTGCCGTATCATTTGCGATGGATGGCAGCGGGAATCACTATTTATTTGATATGAGAGAGGCAGCAAGAAACAACGAATATCCTATTCTCATTGCTCACTCCGGCAACTTGGGATATGAAGACTGTACCCTAGCTGCTATTTCTTTTATGGAGCTGTGTACGGAGAGATGGGAGCTTTGCTAGATAGCAAATGGAATCTAGCACAATATTAAACGGATTTCTTTAAATAGTAGGTGCTTCCTTACACTTTAAATAGGAAGGGGGATTATGATGAAGCTGAATGTGATGGTGAAAAAGCCAGGAAAGCGCAAAGAACTCATGACACAGGAGCTTCGGCTGAACAAAGTGCCATATACCCTTCGTGAAATGATTACTGGAATTGTGCATCATAGCGTAAACGCCTTTAAGGACAAGCAGGCTGAACAAAGCCTGATTCCTTACTTGACAGAAATGGATATCGCGGCAAGAGCCAGTAGCGGGAAGGTTGGGTTTGGAACGATTCATGATGACCGACAGCCCGATGAACATCAGGCGGTTGAGTCGGCTCTGTTGGCTTTCACGGATGGACTATACCGGGTATTCGTAAATGAAGAGGAAATTGAGCAACTGGATACGCCGCTTGTACTCACGGATGGTGATAAGATCGTATTTATGCGATTTACGATGCTGGCCGGAGGCATGTGGTAAAGAACAGGGGGATAAGGACATGTCATACACTGATCAAGATGAACAAGCTTTTTGGGAAAGTGTTGAAACGAAATTAAAAGAATTGGAGGCAGGCGGGAATACACTGATTCGCAAGGTTTACGATCTGAGCCGCGAATCATACATCGATCGTGATAGTCATGAATATCAGACGCTGTACGAGGATCTGAAGATGTTGTCTGTAGAGCAACCGGAATCTTTTTACACTCCCCTTGTGGAAGCTGTATCGGCATTTGCGGGCGAAATGACAGGAGCCATCGTCCGATATATGACAGAGCATATCGCGGAATATCCCTATGCACAAGGTTATTACCGCAGACCGTTTCGGACGCGAAGACACGCAACGCATCTCGGTTCTTTGCTATTTAAATTAAATAGGCTGTTAATTGCACAAGCTAATAACTTTTCACTGCAGGAATATTTGACCAAGCCGGATTACCATGTTGAGGGGCTTCATTGGTTCATCCATGTTATTCCTGATTTGGTTGCATATGAGCTGGATTGCGGTGATAGTTGGGCTGAAGCGGCCCTTAAAGAAATCATATACGGTGAGAATCAGACAGCGCTGCTGAAGCGTGAGATGATCAAGGGAATTCTGATGAGTCACCGCTCCGAACTGTACGAGATGATTGGTGAACTGCTGGTTGCAGCCAGGCTGCAGGAGGGGCTACGTCAGTCAATCACCGAGGAGATGGATGCCGGTACTCTTCAAGCTAATTTACATATACTGAGAGTTATTTTGGATCATGATCTGATTAGGTATAGCTCAATTGTCCGAGCCCTCGGCACTTGGACGGGAATGGGTCTTGAAGCGGTAAATCAACGTGTAGCCGGTCAGCTTGTGGAACAAGCTTACACGGTTCTTACGGATGAACAACAGCGCTCAGCATGGCTGTCTTCCGAGAATGCGAACCAGGTCTACCTGAGCTTGTGGGCTAGCGCCGTTTATGAGGAGGATGATCTACCAGAACGGATTCAGTTCTTGATGGAGAACGGGGAGCGTTATCAGAAGGTCGTTGCCCAATACGTGTTGTCCAACAGTCAGAATGATACAGTAAGATTTGAAATCGCGCGGCGCTGTCTGGATGAAAGTGATCTGGAGCTGCTGTATTTGATTCTGAGTAACTACACATTCGATTATGAATATGATTGGCAGGTCGGTGGGATACAAGACCGTCTCTTGAAAATCAACCGTACACCGGCTCTGGAAGATAAAGATGTACGAAGAGAGGAATTCGAGAATTTCAAAGATATTCTCACACGAGTGCCTGTAAGAGAAAAGTCAGGCCAATCCGGAGTGCTTGATTTTATACAATTCCATTACCAGGCAGACCTTGTTTTGCGCAAAATGATGTATTTGACCGCATATGACATGGATGATGCCTGGATCACCGATCTGATTAGGTTCTCGGGTCAAATGAGTTCAGACCTACGGGGAGACCTGATTAGCTACTACACTGATGATTCCAAGTCAACTGTGCAGCGTTCTTTCATCTTTGCAGCTCTGTCGGACAAAAGTTTGCCGAACCGTGAGCGTGCGCTTCGTCAGGTGAAAAAACTGAGCCTGAATGACAGCGAACGGAAACAGGTTGAAGACATGCTTAAATTGAAAACAGGCTCTTTGCGTCAGAGCGCAATCGACATTCTTCTGGATCAGCCGGAGGAAGAGCTCGCGATAAGTCTTGAGCGGCTTCTGAAGGCAAAAGGTGAGTTGCAGCGCCTTGCAGGCCTTGAGCTGTTAACCGAGTTGAAGCATGATCAGAACCGAGAGACTCAATATGAGGCCCTTCGTCCCTTAGCAAACAAAATCTCCAGCCCGTCACCAAAGGAGAAGCAACTGCTGGATAAATTGGAACAGCAGGGCGGCTATACCGCCGAGAATGGTTTTGGCCTTTATAACCCACAGGAGACTGAAGAGTGGTTGCTTGAGCGGTCTGACACGTCTAATGTTAGCTTTGAGCAAATCTTCTCACTAACTGAAGAACGAGCTTCGGAATTTCTAAGCGGACTGGATGATCTTGTTCATGAATGGCGTGATACCGAGTATGAAATCGAAAATTACATTGGCCAGAAAGAAACTCAGCTTGTTGGAGTCAAACTATGTACTGTTTCGTATGAGAAGCATGAAGATCCAATTGAACACGACAACTTTGAAATGGCGAACGTTCTGAACAACTATCCGTTGACTGAACACTGGCAGAATTACCTCATGAACAGTGGCTTGGGATCACGTGAATTGATGCAGCTCTACTACTGTATTTTGATAGGAGATTTAAGCGGTACGCTGTATGAGTTCTATTATAGTTTCTCTGATTTTGTGGATTATGACTTCATGAGACGGACCAAATTGCTTGAAAACGAACGAAAAAGGTATTTGGAGCGCATGATTCCCCTAGAGCGCATAGTAAAGATACAGAAATTGTATGACGGTCTCCGCTATTCAGAACAGGTTGAGACACTGGTTAAGGCCTTCTTTTGGGACAGCGAACGTAGTGACACTTTTGAAGTTGCAAGTGAAGCCCTTGCCATGGTAATAGTCAGTGATATCAATGAATTGTCTGACAAGGATAAGCCGACTTTATTCGTCCTTGCAAAGCCTTGGTTTTCTATTTTACGTAGCCGTGTATATAACAAGGAATCATTCCGCTCTTTCTTCCATACTGCCTACCAGTATGATTTGCGGATAAAGGAAATCGAGAATTCGGAATATTCAGTCATGCATTGGAATCAGTATTTCAGAGCGTACACACTAGGTATGATCGGAGACAACGAGCTTTGTAAAGAACTGCTGGGCAGAGATGTCCGCAGTCACATGAGGGCGCTAACTTCTCCACAAGATTCTTTAGTTAATAGAAGTGAGAAACTGCTGGCTTTGCGTGAGCGGATTGTTTCGCGCTTGCTTGATATCGAACTCGTGCGCGGAGATCTGACGACAACAGCTACTCCATATACGATGTCATTCGAACGTATTCACGGGCTGGAATCATTTATCCGCATTCTAATCAGTTTAGGCGGCGAAACGTTCGTGCGCGGTTATATTTACGGCTATGGCGACCAGATCACGAAAAAAGAATCGCTGAGTCATCTTTTGAAAGTTTGTTATCCGCAGGAGGGTGACGACGAACAGAAACTTGAACAGCTGCTAAAAGGTACGGGGATTTCGGAAAAACGTCTGCTTGAAGCCGCCATGTATGCACCGCAATGGATAGAAATTATTGCAAAATATTTGGGCTGGGAAGGGCTGCGCAGTGCCGCCTGGTATTTCCATGCCCATATCAACGAGACCTTTTCGGCGGAAAAAGAAACGATTGTTGCTCATTACTCGCCGATTACACCGGAGGATTTCAATAATGGCGCATTTGATGTGAAATGGTTTGAAGAAGCATACCATTCGCTCGGTGAGGAGCGCTTTAAGCTGCTATACGATTGTGCCAAATATATTTCGGCCGGTGCCAACCACCGGCGCTCTCAGATGTTCGCCGATGCGGTGCTCGGTCAACTGCGGCTTGAAGACATGAAGTTGTCCGTAACGGATAAGCGTAATAAAGACCATCTGCTAGCCTATAGCCTTATTCCACTTGGACCAATTCAAGAGAATGATTTGCGGGAGCGCTTTGATTTCATTCAGTTGTTTCTCAAGCAAAGTCGGGGATATGGAGCACAGCGCCGGGCCAGTGAGGGTATCGTTTCAGCAATAGCACTTGGCAATCTGGCTCGAAGCGCAGGATATGCTGACGTGACTCGGTTGACCTGGGATATGGAAGCTCGTAGGCTGGAAAAGCTGGAAAGTCTGTTCGAGCCCCGTCCACTGGATGAGGACACGAATGTACGCCTGAGGATTGATGAGGAAGGAAATACAGAGCTTGAAGTGACAAGTAAAGGTAAGGCGCTGAAATCTGTGCCTGCAAGGTTTAAGAAAGACGAATATATTGCCGAATTGAAGGAAGTAAAATCCGATCTTACCGAACAGTATCGCCGGGCCAAGAGGGAGCTGGAGCGTTCGATGGAAGTGGAAAGCTGCTTTACCGTCAGTGAGTTAGCAGCTCTGCAGAACAATCCGGTCATCCAGCCGCTGCTGCGTACACTTGTGTTTAAAGCAGGGAATCATCTCGGTTATTTCATGAAAACAGCAGACGATTTGTATCGACTGGAAGAGCCGACTGGTGCAGAACACCTGATTGCGGATAAGGATGAGATTACGATCGCCCATCCGCTGCATCTGTATGAAAGCGGCCTTTGGAGCGAATACCAGCGGGATTTGTTTGAACGTGGAATCCGCCAGCCATTTAAGCAGGTGTTCCGTGAGTTGTATCTTGCCAATGCCGATGAACGAGAAGGAAGAATTAAATCGCGGCGTTATGCTGGACATCAGGTGCAGCCAAGTAAGACGGTAGCGCTTTTGCGCAGTCGCGGTTGGACGGTCAGTTATGAGGAAGGTCTGCAGAAGGTGAGTTATCAAAAAAATGTAATTGCCACCGTGTATGCTATGGCAGATTGGTTCTCGCCTGCTGACAGTGAGGCGCCAACGCTGGAGACAGTGGAATTCTTGGATCGTAAATCTTATAAATCGATACCGATGGATCAGATCTCGCCAATATTGTTCTCAGAAACAATGCGTGACATTGATCTTGTCGTAAGTACGGCACATGTGGGTGGAGTCGATCCAGAAGCGAGCCTGACTACGATTGAATTGCGGAGCGCTATCATGCGCGAATCACTGCGCCTACTCAAGCTGGACAATGTGAAACTTGAAGGTAATTATGCTCGTATTGATGGAAAGCTTGGAGAATATGCTGTAAATCTGGGCAGTGGAATTGCCTACAAACAAGGAACAGGTGCGTTGAATATCATTCCGGTGCATTCACAGCACCGTGGTCGATTGTTCCTTCCGTTTCTCGATGAAGATCCGAGAACGGTTGAGGTCTTGTCTAAGGTTGTGCTTCTGGCTGAAGACAACAAGATCAAAGATCCGCAGATCTTGATACAGCTCTAGATCGAAGAAAGAATCACTGAGCTATCTCTTTAAGGTGTGTAGAGGAAGAGGGGGAACGATGAACAATAATTCTATTAAAGAAATCGAACATCACTATGGAGTAGTCTTCCCGCCGGAGTATTTGAGCTTTTTGGAAGATGCAGCAGGTAAGAGTTTTAATTTTACAGAATCCGAAGATTTTACAGACTGGGAAATCTGTTTTTCTGATCTGGATGAAAATTTTGTTGCAACAAACCAGCATTTGGTGGATGACGCAAATCCCGATCCGATGAAGCTGATTCCCATTGCATGGAGTGTTAGTAGCGGGAATAACTATTTGCTCGATTACCGAAAGAACTCTTTGTCGCCATCGGTGGCTCTAATGGACCACGAGGAAGCAATCGTACGTGAAGACGCGGAGAATGAAAGTGCTACCCCGGAAGAGGCACAGCAACTTATGGAAGATAACGTTAGAGAAGTAGCAAACCATTTTGCAGAATTTGCTGCCCGGCTTGTTGTTGCGGAAGAATCAGAAGAAGATTGAAAAGTTTGCTGAGGACATTAATAATTTAGGAATGAAATTGTTAGTGTAAACATCTGAATATAAATATGACAAAGTCGCTCCGAATGATCCGGTAGCGACTTTGTTTATAATTCTATTGTTATATTTCCAATGGTCAGAAAGAATCAAGAAGGAAACGGGTATGTGATTGACTATAGCTGAGGTTAAATTAAAAAATCAATAAATATCGAGAGGTAGTGGTATGCTATTACAGAAAGTAGGATTATGATTTGCTTTTACGGTACAATACTTACGAAATGTGACAAAAGATAAGTAAGGAGAATTTTGATGCTCCAATGGAATGAAGAGACAATAATTGAGGCTAATATAGAGACCATCTGGAACTTGTTTGCATTGGAGAACATCCAACGAATTATGCCACAGGTAGTGGAGAATGAAGTTATCGAACGTAAAGAGGGCGTTGTTGGAACCAAGTATAGACAAAAGTTTAAGGAAGGAAAGCGAATTGAAACCTATATTGTAGAAGATCTTGAATATGAAAATACACCGCACAGAAAACATAACAAAAGCGGGTTTACTTTAGCCAGAATCTTTGAGATTGAAACAACATTTACTCTTCTCAAAGTGGATGACAAGCATACCCGATTCATATATAGCGGTCAGAACAAAGGAGTCAACTGGTTGGGCAAGGTGATGTTGAAGCTAATGGGTTTCAAAAATAATCAGAAGGTTGTATTCGAATTTATGGAGCGTGTTCGAAGCGAAGCTATGAAAGATCAAGATAATAAGCGAAATGAGGAGATACGATGACAGAGAATAAAGCAATCATAGATGCAGGATGGAACTTCGACAACAGTTATGCTCGTCTGCCGAATTCATTTTTTACCAGGCAAAGCCCTACCCCTGTGCGCTCACCAAAGTTGATCCTTCTTAATGATTCGTTGGCAACATCCCTAGGGTTGAACATCCAAGCGCTGAAAAGCAAAGATGGCACAGCGGTGTTTGCCGGTAACCAAATTCCCGATGGAGCCTTACCGCTTGCCCAAGCTTATGCGGGACATCAATTCGGGTATTTTACGATGCTAGGGGACGGTCGGGCTCTGCTGCTTGGTGAACAAATTACTCCCCTGAGTGAGCGGGTTGATATTCAGCTTAAGGGTTCAGGTAGAACACCATACTCTCGCCGAGGCGATGGTCGAGCGGCACTTGGACCGATGCTGCGTGAATATATCATCAGTGAAGCCATGCATGTGCTTGGTATTGCTACCACCCGCAGCTTAGCTGTGGTTACAACCGGTGAGTCCGTCATTCGTGAAACCGACCTGCCTGGTGCAATTCTCACCCGCGTGGCGGCGAGTCATCTGCGCGTCGGCACGTTTCAATACGTTTCGAATTGGGGTACAGCCCAGGATGTCCGGACTCTTGCGGATTACACATTGCAAAGGCATTTTCCAGAAGTTGATCCTGATGAGCACCGCTATCTTTTCCTTCTGCAGCAAGTGATCAAGCGTCAGGCCGAGCTGATTGCCAAATGGCAGCTTGTTGGTTTTATTCATGGGGTGATGAACACGGACAACATGGCCCTTAGCGGAGAAACCATCGACTATGGCCCTTGTGCCTTCATGGATGCCTATGATCCAGCAACGGTGTTCAGTTCGATTGACCAACAAGGTCGCTATGCCTATGGCAATCAGCCGAATATTGCTGCGTGGAATCTTGCGAGATTTGCTGAAACCTTATTGCCTTTGCTGCATGAAGACAAGGCGCAGGCTATCAAACTAGCCGAGGATGCGATTTCGGAATTTTCCGATTTGTATCATCATCATTGGCTCGCGGGGATGAGGGCAAAGCTGGGAATCTTTAACGAAGAGCTACAGGATGAATCCCTTATTAAAGATCTTCTCGGTATGATGCAGAAGAATCGTGCGGACTATACCAATACCTTCCGCGCATTAACGTTTGATAAGTTAGAGGATACGGGCCTTTCTGGCACCGCGGAATTTGCTCAGTGGCATGAGCTGTGGCAGGCAAGATTAGGCAGGCAACAGGAACCAAAAGACTCCTCGCATCAGTTGATGCGTAGCAGTAACCCTGCTATAATCCCGCGCAACCACCGGGTAGAAGAGGCACTCGAAGCAGCGGTACTACGGGAAGACTACAGCGTGATGGAGCGACTACTTGATGTTCTTTCGAGACCATACGCGCATTCCCCCGAGCAGGCTGATTACTCCACACTGCCTGAGCCATCGAACTGTTCTTATCGAACCTTTTGCGGCACTTGATAATAAAGCAATACAAGAAAAATTTAACCGCCTTATACACAAAAACTGACCAAGCTAGATAACTCTAGTTTGGTCAGTTTTTGTATTAAAGACTTATTTTCTCACTCATTCAAATGCTCCGTCAGAAATTTCACAATTCCATCCTCAGCATCCTGTGCGTACTGCCAGACCATCGCACCAGCGAGATCCTTGCTCTTGATGTAATTGACCTTCTCCTGCAAGGCTTCTTTATCCTCGTAACTGATGAAGGTATTGCCATTATAGAGGTAGGCTGCCTTGGCTTTGTTGTCATAATAACGCTTGTAGTCTTTATTGTTCAAATAGTCTTTCTCAAGCTTTCTATAGCTTAAATCCACTTTGTTGATGTCGATGGGCTTTCCTGGTTTAAATAGGCCGTCTTTATCGCTCTTCACATTCTTCCAGCCGTAGGAATAAGCAGGGACACCGAGCAGCAGCTTCTTGCTGTCAATATCATGATCCAGATACATCGTGATGATCTGATCGATGCTATGCTTGGATTTACCCTGGCTATCCCGATACAGATTGGCGTTAAAGCCAGTCGTGTCTGACCATTTTCCAGTCAGGTCATAGGCCATGATATTGATGTAGTCAACGTATTGTTCGACTTCTTTAACTTCTACATTTTGAAAATACCAGTCCTGCGTGCCTGAAGCGAAGCTCAACAAATACTTTTTGTTGTTCTTGTGAGGCAGCCTGTACAGCTTCTCTCTTAATTCCTTCATCAGATTTGTAAAATTCCTTGTATCCTCAGGGCGTGCTTTTTGCGTATTCCAAGCATGGAATGCCGGATACTCCCAGTCAATATCAACCCCATCCAACTCCAGCTCCTTAACCATATTGACGATGCTCTCGGTGAACAGATAGCGGTTTCCGTCCAATGAAGCATCCGAGAAGCCATCCGCGCCATAGCCGCCTACCGCTAATACCATTCGGGTGGTCGGATTATGCTCTTTTAGCTTTTTAATGTTTTCTTTAATCTGGTCATTGGTCGTACTGTCCTCATGAAAATAAATATCCGTTCCCTTGATTTTGGCAAACGCGATAAAGGCAATGTCAACACCCTTCTCAGACAGCTTAATGTTCTTATAGTCTTGCCAAGCTTCCACGTATACCGCCGTAATTTTACGGTCGTCTGCTGCTGATACTTGGTAGAAGTAAAGACTCATGCCTGCGAGCAACACAACGATAAACATCTTCGTAAATTTATTTATTCTCATTGGTTAACCCCTCCCACCAAATAAGATGTAGGTTGCAGTTTTACTTAAGTTGAGCACCTTGACGGTGATGTAACTGATGGCAAAGATGATGCCAATATTCACGATAAGACTGAGGGTCGCCTCCAGAAATGTTGCCTCTAATTCCGTTCTGCCTGAGAGCATCATCTCAACTAATAAGTGAATGAGATAAATGCTGAAGCTGGCTCTGGAGATCGAGCTGATTAATTTTTGGATTTTGTGATTCACTTTATCACTGATCCGGGTTTCGTTTTCTTTGAAAAAAATAAATAAGCCGACTGCCATGAAAAACGTGGTGATGGAATAGTTACCGTAGAACATCTCATCCAGTACGCCGCTACGGAGTGAGACAAAGTATGTGGCTACAGGAGTCAGAAAGAACGATATGATGCCTAAGTTGTACAATTTATTTTTCACTTTTAGCGGTAGCTCGTAATGGAAGAGATAGTATCCCAGAATAAAGTAGCCCAGAAATCCCATGAAAAAAGGGATGTTCATAATAGGAATATTGATGTATTGATCCGTTGTACGGAATACAACATCCGAGATGAAACGGTACGCAATGCTCACGATGAACCATAAGAGCAGGTAATATCGGAGATCCCTCTCGCTGCACGATTTTATGAATTTGCTGATCAGCGGCACCGTTATATAAATCGCGATAATGGCATACAGGAACCATAGATGGATATAATTTCTGTCGGTAAGCAGCCGGTAACCGAAGTCTATAACGAACTCATAGGCATTCATCTGGCTTCTCATAATATAGTATTGATTGTATAAACCATAAATGAGTGACCAGGTCAAGAGGGGAATGACCAGCGGAAGCACTCTCTTGGTATAGAATTCCCGGTAGGACGTGATCTTCGTTCTAAGGATCATCGCCCCGCTAATCATGAAGAATACCGGCACGGCAAAGCGCGAAATGGAATTAAATCCATTGCTGATCCACCACGAGGAGGTATTGAAATCATTCGTGCTGGTCAACACCTCTGCCGTGTAATGCAAAATAATGACGGCAACGATAGATAGGATTCTTAGAATATCTATATATATAATTCTTTTATTTTGAACCATGCTGCTGTTCATGGAAGCCTCCTTCATCATACCTTAATTCGATCCTACCGCGATGTTCTGGCTGATGGTGGCAACGCCTTTCCGCTCCACGAAGCCCCAGCCTTCATCATTGTCAAAATATTTAAACGTTCCTGCAATATTGATGTAGACCAGTAGATTCCGGTAGGTCAACAACTCAACTTGGCTGAACAGGAACATTCTCAGATAATCTGCAAAAGTATACGTGCTGCCGTATTTACGGCATAAGTATAGGGAAATGATAATTTGCGCCGCATTGAGCAGCACACTAATGAGCAGAAAGATGATTGCTTGTATAATATTTCCGCCGGAAATCAGCGCTTGGCCCAGATAAACTAAAGTGGTAAATGCCGAGAGCGTCCCTAACATAAATCCGTCGATGGCAAAAAACAGACTCACACTGACACTGAATTTCTGAGAGAGCCTGGACCAATAGATCAGGACGCAATCGACAAACGCTTTTTGCCAGCGAATGCGCTGCTTATAGAAGTTCGGAAGATTCTCGGGACATTCGGTATAACATACCGCTTCGGGTGCGTATACTAGCTTTTTCTTTAAGCGATTCGCTTTTATGTATTCATGAATTTTAAGGGTAATATCGATATCCTCGCCTACCGTGCTACGGAAGCCGTTTACTTGAACCAGAACATCTTTGTAAAAGGCCCCGAAAGCGCCTGAAATAACAACAATGGAATTAAAGAACGATTGCGTTAATTTCCGGACATAGAAGCCGTGTGTATAATTGATGATTTGGCTCTTGATTAGCCCTTTTCCACGAAATTTCTCCACAATAGCACCGTTTTTTTTCCTCTCAGCACCCTGCACAATCTTGACTGTACCGCCAAGCGCAATGATGTCACTATTATGAAAATATTGATTTACATACTTGAGTGAGTTGGTCTCCAGCATACTGTCCGCATCAAGCGTAATAACGATATCCGAGGCAGCATAATCGATACCCGCATTCAGCGAGTCGGCTTTCCCGCCATTCAGTTTATCGATAACATAAATGTTGTGATATCGGTTCGAACGGTAAAATCCTCTTATCGTTTTATAGGAGAGCTTGTGGTCTGGCTTCCGGTAATCCGACTCTAATTCCAGCAGCTCGTGAAGCGCAGACAAGGTACCATCCTTGGAACCGTCGTTGATAATCATGATCTCATAATTGCTGTAATGCAAGCCTGCCATGGCATCAATGCAATTTCGGATCGTAAGCTCCTCGTTATAAGCAGGAACGAGCACCGATATTGATTTTTCGGCAAGATCCGGATTCAGCTTCTTCACCTTGCTGCAGAATAACGGAATAATCGTGTACAGGGCTTGAAACACAAGAAATACACCTGCTATTCCATAAAAAAAGTACTGCAAACTTCTCACTCCTTTTTCTCTATCTCTCTTTCTTGTAAAACCAGTATGGCTGCGCTTCTGTCCATTTCATCTACATTTCTATCTGAAATGGCTTGATGAAACACACTTTCTATAGAAATCGATGTCAAGGGACAAAAAATCATTATCGGGGGATAAATACACCCAGTTACAACCTTTCGTTCCATATAAACCCAAATAACATCTTATTTAATAAACTACATATTCCGCACTCAGATGTAAAATCGCGCTAGGGAGCAAGAAAACGAATACATAGTTGTTTTTCGAATACTGCCTCTGTTATAGTTCATATTTCTATATTTCAGGAGACTAAAGCGATTTAACAAGATTGTCACACTGAAGTGGAGTGAGCGATTGCAGACAATTGGATAAGCGCACCAACCTCGACACGCTGTTAGGGATGAGTACCCGCTACAAAAACACCAATACATCGTCTATGATTGGTTAGAGTAGCTGACGAAATATCTAATATCTAATAAGATTTGCAAACAGGAGGCGCGATCATGAAAGAAGGCTGGGAACGAAAAAATCTGCCCATTACTCTTAACCTTTCAGAGTTAAATGAAATCATCAGACCTGCCTTACCGGGTAAAAGGGTAATCACAGCTGAACGAATCGGTACCGGACTCAGTAATTCGAACTACAAAATTCATCTGGAAGGGTGCGTCAAACCTTATGTGGTTCGTTTTTTCAGGAGCGGTAAGGAGATTGCAGACAAAGAGCTTGCTATAACTCAGCTTGTGCAACAAACCGTGCCTGTCGCCGACTTCATATATGTCGATACAAGTTGCAGCAGGTTCGATAAATCTTGGGCAGTGTTGGAGTGGAAGGAGGGCTTCCTATTACGCGATGTGTTCAGAAGCGGAACTCTCCAGGATATTACTTCAGCTGCAGTTTCTGTCGGCAGAGTTCTTGCAAATATACATAGCTACCACTTTACTGAATCAGGTTTTTTCGGCAAGGATTTGAAAATCAACCATCCCTTAATGATGGACGGTGATCGATTTCTCTCATTCATGGAACAAATTCTTTTTCATGACCAATGTGGTAAATGGCTGGGTAAGGAACTCACACAAGAGTTATGGTCTTTTTGCAAAACATATGGCCCTTTATTGTCGGAAAGCAGCAAAATGCCTGTCCTCGTTCATTCGGATTTCAACGGATTAAATATACTGATGAAGTATGGTCCAACCGGGTGCTCGGTATCGTCTGTTCTTGATTGGGAGGAAGCGTTTTCCTGGAGCCGGCACGTTGATATTGGCAACATGCTGCGGTATGAAGAAGATGGTTCAATCTTTGAAGAGCATTTTATTCAAGCTTATCAGGAACAAGGAGCGATTCTTGAAGACAATTGGAAACTTCTCTCCAAGCTTGAAGATCTCGTTGCTTTGTGTGATATGCTGAACAATTCCACCATAGACACCCCAAACCGGATGCAGGATCTTCAGCGCTTGGTCGCAAGAACGGTTCAGACCTTTGGATGACTAGAGAAAGGGGCGCAGCTACTTTATAGTAGTCTGCGCCCCAATTTTTTTAAAATCTGATTGGACATGTGGAGTCTATTTTTCTGTCTCGGTCAAGGCTTATTTGCCTAACAACATTTTGTTGTCCGTTTCATAATTTAAAGAAAGGTTAGAGAAGTGGGAGGTCGGTTAAATGGCCCAGGCACGGAAAAGAAAGAGGGCAGCAGAATCATCAAAGACTACAGCTAAGCAGCTCGCATTTTTTGCAGCGTTATTAGTTTTAATCGGTTCATCAATAGGCCTATACCTGGCTTATGAAGACTTGATTGGGGAAAGCGACGTAGAAGTTATTGTATGAAACAATTATACCGTTAACAGAGCCTGTAATTAAAAAAACAAACGCTATCCGGGTTATATACTCAAGATTGCGGGCGCTCCCTCATGCAACAGCGGACTTGAAGTCCAGTTAATCGGAACTTTGCCCCGATTCGGATCATCCCACATTACGCGCATGCGATGCTGATTGTACTGAAAATTATCACCCTCGGTAAACGTGTAGCTAACATAAATTTTAATTTCTAGCGCAGGTCGCTGAGGCATTTTCACGGGCGCATAATTAGGCTTCGTCCTGGAAAAGACGGTCAGATTACTGAACCAATCTGCAGCAAGTACATAATCCCTGTTAGTCCTCTTTCGATCAAACGTTATTAAATCCTTAGGTAATCCTTCTTATTAATGAGTTTTAACAAAACTAATAAGAAAATGTTCGAATCTTCACTCAACATGACAAAAATGTCACTTTAGATGTTGTTATATCTATGGTTGGCGGGCAAATTAGTCAGTATAGTATGGTGGTGAAGGAGGGCGAAACAATGGCTAAAATTATACAAACAAAGAACTTATCGAAATCTTACGGAAAAACACAAGTCTTAAAAAATATTGATTTGACAATTGAACAAGGGGAATTCACTGCGATTATGGGGCCATCCGGCTCCGGGAAAACGACCTTATTGAATACCCTCGGGGCGATTGACGCCTTTAACGGAGGGGATGTTTGGATCGAGGGAAAATCGCTGTTAGATTTAAAGAAGAAAGCCATACGAGAATTCCGCCAAAAACGAATGGGATTTCTTTTTCAGGATTATAACTTGCTGGATACATTAACGGTGAAAGAAAATATTCTGCTACCGCTTTCGCTGCAAAAAACACCTGTCACGGAAATGGAGCAGCGATTAGCGAAATTGATTGAAGCGTTAAATATTGAATCGATCTTGCATCAATATCCGTCTGAAATTTCAGGCGGCCAGAAGCAGCGCACGGCTGCAGCGCGGGCGATCATTACGAATCCGGCGATTGTGTTTGCCGATGAGCCGACGGGTGCGCTTGATTCCCGGTCCGCCACCCAGCTACTAGAACAAATTCAATTGCTCAATCAAACATTTAAAACCACGGTTCTGATGATTACCCACGATCCGTATGCAGCGAGCTATTGCCAGCGCGTCATTTTTCTCCGTGACGGAAAAATCGTCAATGAAATGTTCAAAGGCGAACAATCGGAAAAAGAATTCTTTGACCGAATCTTGACCATTCAAAGTGCTATTGGGGGCGACCGACAATGAGTTTGCTCGATTTATCATGGCGGAACATTAAACGTGATTTTCGTCTGTATTCGATCTATTTCATTTCCATGCTCATCGGGGTAATTATTCACTTTACGTTTTCATCCCTAATGTTCAACGACGATATTTTAGCGGCTATTAAAAATAAAAATAATTTTCAAATTGGCGTGTCCATCACATCAGTTGTCGTATTCCTGTTCATTATTTTCTTCATCCTTTATGCGAACTCGTTTTTTATGAAACAGCGTAAAAAGGAATTTGGAATGTATTTGCTTTACGGAATGAGCGAACGGCAAATTACCTTGATGGTTTTCCTCGAGACCTGTTTTCTCAGCGCGATTTCACTCGTCAGCGGGATTTTGATCGGCGGGTTGCTGTCCAAGTTCTTCGGTATGCTGCTCATGAATCTGATGCAATACGATGAGGTGATTTCATTTGCCTTCCCGATCGAGGCCGTGGGATCGATCATTCTTTTATTCGTAGTACTAATTGGCATTATTAGTATCCAAAGCTACCTAAGCGTGCGTAGGGTCCAATTGGTGGAATTATTTCATGCAAAAGCAAAAATGGACAAGCCGCTTAAGTTTTCCGCGTGGCTTGCGTTATGTTCCATCCTGTTGTTAGCAACAGCCTTCTTTCTCATTACCCAGAAGGGAGATTCGGTTTTCTGGAAAGATTACACCATGGCTAGCATGATTGCCGTAACAGTCGGAATAATTGGGGGGACATATTTATTTTTTCGTCAATTTTTCGGCTGGATACTGGAAAAGATTAGCCGCGGGAAAAAATATTATGAAGGCAACAAGATGTTATGGATTTCCTCGCTGCGTTTTTCGATTCGTGGAAATACCTTGAATCTTACCTTAATTTCATTATTCAGCGCGTTAATCATTTTCTTAGTCGGGTTCATTTCGATTAACTATACCGTACAATTTTACTCGGCGGGGAGAGAATTTCCGAACCACATTGCGTTTGCGTCGCAGGATGAACACACGCAAAAGCAAATTGAACAACTGATTGAGGAAGATCATCCGATTACTGGGCATGAAAGGATCGAGGGACTATCTGCAATACCGGTTACAGACAGGGGAATCGCTTATGGCGCAGGTACAGATAATTTTATGGAAGAATTCCTTCTGTTCTCCGAGTCGCAATTTAATGACATCGTCAGCATGCGCGGTGATGATGGGCAGGTAAATTTGCAGGAACAAGAAGCGGTTGTCCTTTCAGTTCCAGGAGCCAAACCAATAAAGTTTACGGAAAGCAACCAGCCCAAATTTACAGTAAACCTTAAGGAAGAAACGACATTCAATCTTGTTGAAATAAAAGACTATACATTGCTTAGTAAGGCTACGGACTCAAGCGGCGACGTAGGTTTGAATCCTTCTGTCCTGATCATTTCCGATGAAGCGTTCGAAAGACTAAAGCAAGGGGAAGCCCTTGCCTCGTTCGACATCTATCAAATCGAAGATGCCAGAAATTCTAATGCTTTATCGCATAGAGTTCATGATCTTGTTTCAAAAACGCCGGGAACGTACTACGCTGCGTTTGTCGATCTCTATTCGATTGATATTGAAACTTCATCCTTGCTGCTATTTTCGACTGCCTTCCTTGCAGTTATCGCATTATTTGCCTTAGGAAGCATCATCTATTTCAAACAATTGCGAGAAGCGACGGAAGAACAAAGGCAATATTCGATTTTACGAAAAATCGGAGTCGATGACAAGGAGATGAAAAGGGTCATTCGCAAACAGCTGCTGTTTGTGTTCTTGCCTCCGATTCTCCTCGGTATGCTGCACAGTTGGTTTCTTTTAGTTTATCCAAGCATGGAGGAAGTAAAAGATTTCCCGCAAATCACATCGATTATTTCAGCTGTCCTGATCCTGTATTTTGCCATCTATACTCTGTTTTATTTATCTTCTACGAGTGTTTATTATAAAATTGTTACAGCAAAAAACGCAATGAGCTAGTCATTGCGTTTTTTGCTGTAACAATAAATACGGATCGTCATCCTTCGGAAAATGAATGATAAATTGGGTATATACAGAGGCCTCTGACGTACAGGTAATATAATGGCCGAGCTTGTTCGATAATTGCTGCGCCAAATACAAACCCATTCCGGTCGACTTCGTATACGTTCGCCCCGTTTCTCCGGTAAACCCGCGATTAAAAATTCGCGGAAGGTCTTTTTGGCTGATGCCGATCCCGTTGTCCCGAATCAAGAGCTGTTTTTCTTGCGGGGTTTCAAATGCTGAAATGGTAATCTCCCCGCCATGCTCCGTATATTTTAAACTGTTCGTCAATAACTGATTGACGATAAACTGCAGCCATTTAGGATCGCTTTGAACCGCGAGTGTTTCTGCCTGTATGTCCATGCGGATTTTTTTTGAAAAAAAGGTTTTCGAATGAGCCTTAACGATCTCTTTTGAAATCCGGATCATGTCACAATTTTGAATATCGTAATCCTGGTTAAAGCTATCGAGCTTGGCGTAATAGAGCGCTTGATCGACGTAATTTTCAATCTTCGTGATCTCTTCCCTTAAACTATCCGCGTCCATATCGGTTTGCTGCAGTAAGCGAAGAACCGCAATCGGCGTTTTGATCTCATGGAACCAGGAAACGATAAAATCATAATGCTCGTTCTGCCTGTCCCGGTTCCGATTCATTTCACGGATATGCTGCTTCTTCAGCTCATCGACATGTGCTTTAGCGAATTCTCCTTCTAGCGATAAACTGTCATAATCCTCACTTTTCATTTGTCGGATCACACGTACATTTTGCTGGTAGCGAAATAATAAAAATCCGAGTAACACCATCGAAGACAGGGCAAAGGCATAGAAGAATGTCCCCCATGCCCAGGCCCCATTGCTATCGGTAAAAAATACCGCGGCCGAGATCAGGAAAACGGCTAGATATAGATAAATATAAGGCTTTTCATAGGTTAGATAGCGCAGGAAGGTCATTCGATCAAATACCCCATTCCTTTTCGGGTGACAATGAACTCCTCCAGTCCAAGCGCAGCGATTTTCCTGCGCAGCCGGTTCACGTTCACGGTCAGTGTGTTATCATCGACGAACTGTTCTTCATTCCATAGTGCCTGCATTAAGTCCTCGCGCGAAATAATTTTCCCGATGTTCCGCATCATCAATTGTAAAAGGATGAATTCATTCCGGCTTAACTCCGTGCTTTGCCCTTTATGTTCAATTGATGAATTGGTTACATTTAATTTCAAGCCCTGATGGATGAATCTGATATTCTCATCTTCCTGGTAGGTATATTTCCGGCGGATGAGGGCACTGATTTTTGTGACAAGGATATCTAAATCAAATGGCTTCTGGATAAAATCATCCCCACCCATATTAATCGCCATAATGATATCCATATTCTGATTTCTGGATGAAAGGAACATAATCGGTACCTTGGAAACCGAGCGTATTTGTTGGCACCAGTAGTATCCATCAAAAACCGGAAGATTGATATCTAATAGAACGAGGTGTGGATCTGTCTGCTCAAATTCCGTTAGCACCTGATCAAATTGGGTCACTTCCACCACATCATACTGCCACTTTTTCAATGTATCTGCGACAATCCGTCTAATTTTTTCATCGTCTTCAATTAACATTATTCTATACATGAAATCCCTCATCATTGTAAAAATGGTTACTACATTTATTTTAGCACAATCTTTGGGGGGATTCTCATGCTAGGACTGACCGTTATTCCGACAATAACAGGCAAGTTGTAATAACATGCTCGTCCATCCTGACGGAAGTGTTGTTATTATTGATTGGATGGGTTACGTTATTTTTATTACCGAGTTATACTTAATCGTTCTGATATAGTAATATATGGAATATAGTTCAGATGGCTGAACTATAATTTTGGATTTTTAAATATAAAGGTGGTAAAAGAATGAACAAGTCAAGGGCAGAATTTATGCTGGACCTGCAAAGAATCGAGAATGAAAGCTACCAGCTTCGTGAAGGCGAGCAGTTGCAGGATTATGTAACTCTGATGCTGGAATATATCGGCGACCCTGATCCGGAATTGCGGGACAATCTTATCTATCCGACATTCTATGAATGGATTAATGAAGAGAACAGGTTTACGGAAGAGCAATTGCGTAACCTCCTGACTGTCCTGACCGACATGCAGCATTTGTTCTATCATATTGGCAACGAGGGTGATCAGACTGTATTTACAAGAACATTCTCAGTCCTCCCCATAGCTTTAATTGTAGGGCGTCACAGGCAGAAGCCTTTTCTAAACTTTAACGATTTTCAAAACCTAAAGCATTCATTGCTTCGCTATTATAAGGAGGAAAAGGATCTGCGAGGCTATCTACCCGAAGGAGGATGGGCTCACAGCGCGGCCCATGGTGCGGACGCTTTGGTGGAACTGGTACAGTGCCCCGAGTGCGATTCAGAGTTACTTCTTGATGTTCTTGCCGCTATCCAAGGGATGTTACATAATGGTATACATATTTTTAGTGACGAGGAAGATGAGCGGATCTCGAGTATCGTGGATATTATGATCGACAAAGACCTGCTTCCTCAGCAGGAGATTACTGACTGGATAAACGACTTGGCACAATGTAGTGTGTGGCCTAGAAGCCGTATTCAGGTGATCGCCCGGGTGAACAGCAAGAACTTTCTGCGAAGCCTCTATTTCAGGAGAGGACAGGGTAGCCGGGGGAATAGTCTTAACGCTACCATACTTAACGCCGAAGCTAAATTGAACAGATTTTCGATAAGTACGAATTAACGATCAAGAGAATGATTTGGAGGAACCCGCTAATGGCGGGTTTTTTCCGTTAGAGATGAGCAGATCTACTCTATTCCACCACATGAATTAAATAGTGTCACAAAATCACAGTTCGAGATTGTTATATAGGTAAAGAAGAGAGGAGGTGAGCTTTTGCAGCCAACCATCCCCGGGGCAATAGATGAAAAAAGAAATGCAATTGAAGAAGCTGTAGAACAGGTCAAAGCAGGAGACAAACAGGCATTCAGAGAGATTATTATCCAATTTGAACGGCAAATGTATACTTACTGCTACTATATTCTGAAAAATCATGCGGAGACAGAAGATGCTGTACAGGAAATCTTTATCCGTGCTTACGAAAATATTCATCAGTATAGCAGACAAGTATCCTTCTCTGCCTGGCTATATAAGATGGCCTATCATCATTTGATTAATATGAAGAAAAAGCAGAGCCGTTGGCTCAAGTTGGTCGAACATTATAAAGAGCAGCAGCCTGTGCTGCAAATTTCTGAACATGAGACAGTTGTTAGTGAACTCTTGACTTATCTTACAGCGGAAGAGCGTCATATTTTACTTCTAAAGGCGGTAGAACAATATACCTTTGATGAAATAAGTCAAATCATGGGTATCAAGTCCGCTACATTACGGAAGAGATATGAACGATTGCGTCGAAAACTGATGGATCGCACAAGCCAGAAAGGAGAGGTGATACATGGGAAATTTGCAGAAACAAACGGAATTCGCTGAATTGGATGCCATTGAACAAATGATTCGTGAATCATCATTACCAAAAAACAGTATGAGTTATCAAATTATGAACAAGCTTGAGGATAGTCCATTGTCAAGAACATCTTCTAGACGAAAGCCTAATTTAATTAAAAGAACCGTGTTGGTGGCATCTGCCGCAGCAGTACTCGGTGCAGGTGTGATTGGCACAGGATTTGTATCGCCGGTAATGGCGGATGCTTTGAAGAAGATTCCAATGTTTGGAACACTCTTTGAAGGAACCAGTGAAAAATCTGTGCAAGCTGCCATTCAACAAGGAATCGTATCTGAACCTAATCAGAGTGTTACTTATGATGGAATCACGTTGACGGTAGCTAATTTGCTATATGATGGAACCCGCTTGTCCTTCATTTTGGATCGTGAAGGGGTAGATTTGCCGAATACGTCTTCTCCATATATTGATGAAGATTCCAAGATCATTGGAAATCCTGATAACGAGTATATCAAATCCAGAAAGATTCCTGAAAAAGATCAGAAGAAAGGATATATTAAGATGCCAACCATTCTTGCGAATGGACAAAAAGTGGATTTCAGCGAAGGTAGTTTTGGGGATTATCCAAAGAAGGGAAATGCTTATATCGTTGAATTGACCAAGGATCTGAAATTGCCTGACCAATTCGAGCTAACGATACAGGCGAATGTCACAGGGGTAAACAGAACCTTTGAGTTCAAAATTCCAGTAAATATAGATAATAAAGCGCTCGTTCTGAAGCCGGAGGCCTCCAAATCTGACGGACAATTCAGTTATACCGTCAAGCAGCTGGACCTTTCACCAGTATCTACACGTCTCGTTCTGGATAGTAAGGGTCAGGTTCCAAACTCTCCAGAGCAAAAGGGCGATTACAGCGCCAGCATGGTATATTATGAGATTGTGGATGACCAAGGAAATGTCCTGAATCCAAGTCGATTTGAGTATTTCAACAGCAAACCAAAAACAGAATATCACATTGATCAACTGTTCAGTCCGTTTAATGAAACACCTAAAACCATTACGATCAAGCCGTTTACCCTTACTGTGAACACCAAGGATTGGAGTGTTGTCGGCCAAGGGAAGAACAGTCTAGGTGATAAAACATATCTGAAGGATCTGGAATTGACCATTCCAGTTAAACAATAATCAAGAAAAGTGATGATACGTCAGCTTTATCATCATTGATCTCTACTAAATCAAAGTACATTAGAAATAAAATCGCTTTAACTGCATTGATAGTAGCATTGGGAATGACTGTCATAGGCAGTGGATTTCCTACTTACGTTAGTGCCGACACTTCCAAACAGGCGGCTGCTGCCAGTTACACCACCGCAGCGATGAAGGGGATTAAACATAGCGGCGTGACGTTTAGCTTACCCAAAGTGATGTATGACGGAAATCGTCTAGACATTACTGTTCGACAAGAGGGGGGGACGATGGATCCGTTGAATTTCCCAGTATTGTCTGTTGACGGGAAAGAGATGAAGTTTTCTACCAGTATAACTACTAGTGAGGGAAGCAACACAGCTTTGATCTCCTACTCCATAAATGGAAAACAGCAGCTCTCGGATAATTTCAATATGACTTTGAAGTTGTACGCCAAAAACGTTACGGAGCCGTTTATCTTTAACGTCCCGGTGAAAAAGCTTGATAGTCTGGTAACATTGCAGCCGGGTACCACTAAAAAAAGTGGGGATTTTAGCTATACCGTGGACTATTTCGAGATGACACCGTTAATGATGAAGCTTAAGGTGAACAGCCAAGGCAAAGTTCCGGCAGTAGCCAAATCGAAGGGGCTCTCGAGCAAGATGTTTTATGACATTGTAGATGAAAAAGGAAATATAAAAGAGGTAACCGTTAGCGATATCGACGTAAAGTCAAAGCCTGGATCAAACAGTAAAGAAGACCTGAGCTATGCTTCCTCGTTCAAAGCAGTGCCGAAAACAATCACGATTAAGCCGTTTACATATACCATAGACACTAAAGGTGAAATTATGAAAGACAGTAGTGGCAGAAAGTGGGCCAAGACGTATTACAAGAACCTGGAAATGAAGATTACAATGAGGTAACAATCGATCGATGAGGGGAATTCACGCTGATGCCAGCGCGGATTCCTTTTTTATTCGGGAAGAAAGCAATATTTCACTCATTTTTATTCCCCCTAATAATAAGATGGTGTCACAAAATCGGTGTTCGAGATTGTTATATAGGTAAAGAAGAGAGGAGGTGCGCTCTTGCAGTCACCCATCCCCGGGGAAGTGGAAGGAAGAAATGCAATTGAAGCGGTTATAGAACAGATCAAAGCAGGAGACAAACAGGCATACAGAGAGATCATTATCCAGTCTGAACGGCAAATGTATACTTACTGCTACTATATTCTGAAAAATCATGCGGAGACACAAGATGCTGTACGGGAAATCTTTATTCGCGCCTATGAAAACATTCATCAGTATAGTAGACAAGTTTCCTTCTCTGTATGGCTGTATAAAATTGCCTACCATCATTTGATCCATATGAAGAAAAAACAGAGCCGCCAGCTCAAGTTGTCTGAACATAACAAAGAGAAGCAGCCTGTGCTGCATATCTTCCAACACGAGTCCGTAGTTTATGAGCTTTTGACTTATCTTACAACGGAAGAGCGTCATATTTTACTCCTTAAGTCGGCGGCGCATGTCACCTTTGATGAAATAAGCGAGATCATGGATCTCAATTCCGTCACTGTACGGATAAAGTATGAACGATTGCGCCGAAGGCTGATGGAACTTGTTAGCCAAACAGGAGAGGTAACACATGGGACATTTGCCGAGGCAAACTGATTTCGTTGACATGGGTGCCATTGAACAAATGAGAAGTAAATCGTCATTACCTAAGAACAGTAATAGTATGAGTTACCAAATTATGAATAAGATTGGGGAGAGTCCAATGACAAGAACGACATCCAAAAGAAAGCCTAATTTAATTAAAAGAACCATCATGGTGGCATCCGCCACAGCAGTTCTCGGTGCAGCAGTGATTGGCACAGGATTTATATCGCCAGCAATGGCGGATAGCTTGAAGAAAGTTCCAATGTTTGGCACGCTCTATGAGGGAACTAGTGAAAAATCTGTACAAGCTGCCATTCAACAAGGAATCGTATCTGAGCCTAACTTGAGTGTAACTCATGATGGAATCACGCTGTCGGTAGCTGATTTACTGTATGACGGAGACCGTTTATCCTTCATTTTGGATCGTGAAGGGGTAGATTTGCCGAATACGGCTTCTCCATATATTGATGAAGATTCCAAGATCATTGGAAATCCTGATAGCGAATATATCAAATCCAGGATGGTTCCTGAAAAGGATCAGAAGAAAGGATATATTAAGACGCCAACCATTCTTGCGAATGGACAAAAAGTGGATTTCAGCGAAGGTAGTTTTGGGGATTATCCAATGAAGGATAATGCTTATAGCGTAGAATTGTCAAAGGGCCTGAAATTGCCCGACAAGTTCGAGCTAACGATCCAGGCGAATGTCACGGGTGTAAAAGAAGCTTTTGAGTTCAAAATTCCAGTGAGTATAGATAATAAGGCGCTCGTTCTAAAGCCAAAAGATGCTACCAAATCTGACGGGCAATTCAGTTATACCGTTAAAGAAATGAAGGTTTCACCAGTTTCTACACGCCTCGTACTGGATAGTAAGGGCAAAGTTCCTACATCTCCAGAGCAAAAGGGCGATTACAGCGCCAGCATGGTATATTATGAGATTGTGGATGACCAAGGAAATGTCCTGAATCCAAGTCGATTTGAGTATTTCAACAGCAAACCAAAAACAGAATATCACATTGATCAACTGTTCAGTCCGTTTAATGAAACGCCTAAAACCATTACGATCAAGCCGTTTACCTTGACTGTAAACCAGAAGGATTGGAGTGTAGTTGGTCAAGGAAAGAACAGCGTTGGTGATAAGACATATCTGAAAGATCTGGAGCTGACCATTCCAGTTAAATAATAACTAGCAATAAAGTAAAAGAGAGACCGGCATAAGTTGCCGGTCTCTCTTTTGAATAATAGAATATAATTACAATTTCCTATAATACGGATCGAAAGGTTTTACCTAAATATTGATGATATTAGCGCAAAGTTTTCAGTGCACCGCTCCAAGCGAGTACTTGGTCAAGCATACCATTAACATTTACGAGATGCAGATCAGCCGGCTTGAAAACAGCTTCAGGTGCAAATGCATTATCAAAATCAGTGAATATGGAGAGGGCTGGATGTACACGAACATCGGCTACGGACAATTCTCCTAAAATTCCACGCAAATGCTCTGCGGCCCGTGCACCACCTACTGAACCATAGCTTACAATACCTGCAGCTTTATTGTTCCATCCTTCACGAGCATAATCCAGAGCATTTTTTAATGATGCTGTAATACTGTGGTTATACTCTTGTACGATAAACACAAAGCCATCCAGACTTGAAAGTTTGGTATTCCAGGCAGTTGCTTGTTCTGTAGCATCGGCTTCTCCCAAAAGTGGAAGTTTGAAATCTGCGATATCTACGATTTCATAATTAGCATCCCCACGTTGATCCGCGACACTTTTTACCCATTCTCCAACTTGTGGACTTAAACGACCTTGACGCGTGCTTCCCAAAATGATCCCGATATTTAATTTTGACATTGTTTTTCCCTCCTGCTTCTTTTCATATTAATTTATGTTCTGTTTTTGATTTCCTTGTATGAGCTAATAATAATCTTCGTGAGTATACATTGTCAAGTAACTTACAAAAAGTTCGTTATACAAATATATATATGACAGAGGAATTATGATAGAGTATTCCTATAACAGGGGTTTACAAAAACAATTTTTAAAGAGGTGGAAATATGGAACTTAGGCAGCTAAGGCAGAATGAATTTGAAGCAAGCGTGAAATTATCTGAATATGCCTTTCAATATACACTGACTTCAGATGAAAAAGAGTCCAGAAAAAAACATTTCAAGCCCGAACAATTCTGGGGGATCTTTGATGGAGAAGAGCTGCAAGCGAAACTGACATTACTCCCTTTTCAAATCTATCTGCAAGGAAGGGTTGTAGATATGGGCGGTATTGCAGGGGTAGCTACTTGGCCGGAAAATCGTAGAAAGGGTCATGTATCCACTCTCCTGAAGCATGCACTACAAGAGATGAAGAGCAAGGGACAGACTATTTCCTTTTTACATCCTTTTTCAATTCCGTTTTACCGTAAGTTCGGTTGGGAGCTTTACACCGAGTATAAAAAATATACGATTCCCGTACAAAAATTCCCGCTGAAAGTGGAGGTGCCAGGCCGTATTGTCAGAGACGTAATGGACATTTCCATTCTCGATTCGATGTATCAATCATTTGTAAGTCGATATAACGGAACCCTTGTGCGCGATGAAGCTTGGTGGAAACAGTCTGTGCTTGAGGATGATGGACATAGTGCTGTTTATTTTTCAGCAGATGGTGAACCGCAAGGTTATGTTTTATATGAGTTAAACGATAAATCGATCGAGTGTGATGAATTCATTTATTTGAATGAAGAAGCACGAAGTGCGCTATGGACCTTTTTCGCAAACCATGATTCTCGTATTGAACAAGTGAAGATGATGATGGTGCCAGGTGATGATCAGCTGCCATACATGCTGCCCGATCCTCGTGTAACGCAGGAAATAGTCCCTTATTTCATGGCACGTATTGTAGATTTGAAATCCTTTTTAGAACAATACTCATTCGAGGCGAAT
The DNA here is from genome assembly GCF_900177425.1 of Paenibacillus uliginis N3/975. Classification (NCBI taxonomy): domain Bacteria; kingdom Bacillati; phylum Bacillota; class Bacilli; order Caryophanales; family Paenibacillaceae; genus Paenibacillus; species Paenibacillus uliginis. The sequence goes on from NZ_LT840184.1 coordinate 2,561,273, forward strand.
AGAGAGGCTGAACTAATGATTTCAGTGAAGGATTCAGTCGCTCCTTGGAATAATGGCTTGTGGAAGGTGTCAGTTAACGAGGAGGGAAGGGCAGATATCATTCAACTGCCTTCACATGATGAAGCTCAAACTGATCTGTCTACAGATATTCAGACCCTTTCAGCACTCTTTATGGGTTATAAGCGCCCTCGAGAGTTACACCAGATGAATCGTCTAAACGGTAATCCATTGAAAGTAGCGCAGCTCGAGTCCATGATCCCTGTGGGGCAAACTTTCCTTATGGATCATTTCTAAATGAAAGCGTGGATTCCCGGCACCTTATTCTCCAAAGATAGTCAAAGCTAAATCATCACTTACAAGTAGGACGAAGAGGGAGCTAAGCTCCTTCTTTTTGTTATTACCAAAATTGGAGTGGAATTCCGAATGAGGCGGAAATCAACCGTACGGTTGAGGCAGTGAGAATAAAATCGAGTGAAAAAAACAATATATGAAAAATTCACAAAAGAAAGAGAACTAAGGTTATCTCCTCTTTGATCATTCACACGAAAACAATATAATACGTTACTTAATTACTTATCTGTATAAAAAGGTGTTACCTGTCACCCTCACACTCGGCATACATAGAGGCTCAAATGACTAGACTTTTAAGAGTGAAAGAGGAGATCACGTCTCTTTTTTGACTGTATAATCAAACAACTATATATTTAAATAATGTTCGAGATTAGAGAGGAAAATAGTCATGACTAAAAAGCTATATTACGATTCTGCTTATCTGGCCCAATGGGAAACAAGCATTTTAGAAACGGTAGAGAAAGATGACGGCTATTATGTAATTCTGGAAGAGACGGCTTTTTATCCGCATGGGGGTGGACAACCTTGTGATATAGGGTATATCCAGGGAATTCCTGTGCTAGATGTCTTCAGTGAAGGGGAGCAGATATTACATAAGATTGAACGTTTTCCCGAAGAAAGCACAGTAAGCTGCTCCATTGATTGGAATCGAAGATTTGATCATATGCAGCATCATAGCGGACAGCATTTGCTCTCGGCGGTTTGCCTGAACTTGTGCCAAGCAAGGACCTTAAGTTTTCATTTGGGAACCGATTATTGCACGGTTGACGTAGAAACATCTGAGCTGAGCACAAGTCAACTTGAATCCATTGAGCGTGAAGTCAACCGGCAAATCTATCGGAACCATAGCATTATAAGTTATTTCGTTACCGGGGAAGAGGCCAATCAACTGGATCTTGTAAAACAGCCAAAGGTGACGGAGAATATTCGGATTGTAGAAATCAAGGAAGTAGAGTACAACGCTTGCGGAGGAACACATGTCTCTTCAACAGGCGAAATTGGAATAATTAAGCTGCTTAAGGCAGAGAAACAAAAGGGAAACATTCGGATTTATTTTATATGCGGATACCGAGCCTTAGAGGAGTTTAACGATAGCCAGCGGATATTGGGTGCCTTGTCTGCTAAGTTCAATACCGGCAAAGATGAAATCTTAGACCGGTTTGAGAAATGGGAGAAGGAGCAAAAACAGCTCCAAGTCGAACTAACCATTCTTAAAGAAAAAAATGACGAATATGTTGCACAAGAATTGTTATCTAGCCATGGAGGCACTCTGATCGCACATATATTTGAAGACAAAACGCTTAAAGATCTACAAAGCTTGGCGGCCAAAATCACCTCGCAAAGTGATGTACCAGTACTATTGGCTACTGCTGCTGAGAATAAAGTTGTTCTATCTCAGAATAGCAATTCTGGGCGTTCCTGTGGTGCATTCTTCAAAGCACATCTTGGGAGTTACAATGGAAAAGGCGGGGGCAGCAATATTCTGGCACAAGCAGGCTTCCCAACTTGGGAAAATGCTGATGCTTTTTATGAATTCACAGCGCATGCTCTCAAAAACCAAATTATCGATTAAACAAAGGCATCATTTTCTCTCGGATAGGGACACAATTCTTATCATAGAAAAGACAATCGCGATGAATGCGATTGTCTTTTTTTGATAGGAGCACTCAAGTTTGTATAAGAATCACTTTGAAAATGTGCATTGTTCGAACCAAACGAGTGCTATATAATAGACCTGTATCAGTGAGAATGATTATCATTATTGTTGGATAGATCGTATTCACTATTCGTACATATACAACATTCATGGGAGGGAACATTTATGGCAAGATCACGTCAAATAATGACTGTCTTCATAGCAGTGACGCTGATTCTGATGATCGGATTGACTGGTTGCGGAGCACCAAAGGATACAGCGGATACAGCGCAATCTCAACAGGTTACGGAAAATAAGGACAAACCGTCAGAAGAGCAAGGAGATGCGTCCAATTCAACACGAATTGTGAGGGATGAATTTGGTGAGGTGAAGGTCCCCACAGATCCTCAGCGTATTGCTGGGGTTTATTTGGAAGACTACCTGGTAGCATTGGGTATAACACCTATTGTGCAATGGTACCATCCGACTTGGGGAATCCAGGAATATTTGAAATTGGATGTGCCTCAATTTGATATTAGTGGGAACATCGAAGCGATGCTGGAGGCAAGTCCGGATTTGATCTTTGTGGACGGTGCAGCGGATGCGGCTAAATACGAAACGTATTCCAAGGTAGCGCCGACATACAGAGTAACGGAATCGGTGGTTCAAGATCCAAGAGAAATCCTTAAAACCATAGCTAATGTATTGGGTATGTCTGATAAGGCAAATCAGGTCCTTCGTGATTATGACCAAAAGGTCTCCAACGCGAAAGCCAAATTAAAAGCAACGATCGGAGATGAGACAGTCGCAGTCATGAGGTTGAACATTGGCGACAAATCGATTGCGCTGTTTGGCATCAATAATCGATTTGTAGGCAATATTCTCTATAAAGAATTGGAACTGAAACCGAATGCGTCAGTGAGAGACATGGAAGAATTCCAAGCTATTCTATCTGAAGAGATGATTCCGAAATTTGATGCTGATCATATTATCCTATTACCGTCGAACGGTTCGTGGACTTCGGAAGAGAATAAGGAAGCGATGAAAATATTAGACAGCCCGTTATGGAAGTTGATGCCAGCTGTCAAGAAAGGCAATGTCTATATGGCTGATCGATCACACTGGCAGACAGGCGCAATTACGGCCAATATGTTGAAATTGGATGATCTATTAAAGTGGTTCGTCAAGTAAGCAGGAAGAAAAGAGGATAGGCATGGTTCGACCAACTTGGTTCTATGTTCTAACGGATATTCAATATAACGTTAAAACGTCGGATTGGCACCAGGAAGATAGCTTTATTCGGAATTATACGATGTTGGTTATGACAAGCGGGGACGGGAGAATTGTCATAAACGGCACAGGAATTTGCTTGAAGCGAGGATCTTGCATGATTGTCACGCCCGATATGACAACGTGTATGATAGCTGGAGAGGAAGGACTAGGCTTCTATCGACTAATTTTTGAGGTGTCTCTTCTGAACACTTCAGAGTTTCCAGAAGATCTACCATTAAGATTAACACATCATATTCCGTGTAGTGGCGAGGTGGTGTGCCAACCTTTTTCAGAATGCATCGATTACTTGGAAGCAATCTATCAGAATCGAAATTCCCAAGATGAAATGGAATTATTTCGTAACCATGTCAGATTTCAAGAGTTGCTAAGATTCATATTTGAACAAAACCTTTTCATCCATAAGGAAATGAGCATACGCCAGGCTGTGTCTAATTCTATCGAGCATATCAAACAGAATTATCGGAGTACGTGGACGGTAGATCAGATGGCAGAGGTGGCACAAGTCTCCCGCTGGCACTATACGCGCATGTTTAAAGAGATTACAGGTCAAATTCCACTAGAATATCTAAATCGTATTCGGATTGATCGGGCGAAGCATTTACTGAAGACGACCGATGACCGACTCATGGATATCGCCCAGCATGTTGGGTTTAGTAATGAATACTATTTTAGTCGGAGATTTAAGCAAACATTCGGAATTTCTCCGGGACAATACCGTCGTCATTTACGAGATGGATCTCGCGTGTTCGCTCCGTTTCTTGAAGATTTTCTGGTGGCCTTAGGCGTAACACCTGTTATGCAATGCTACCATGTAGGATGGGGGAAACAAGAGTATCTTGGTCTGCAGAATGTACCTATATTCGATATCGCTAGAAACCCGATCGATACATTACTTGACCACAAACCGGATCATATCTTATTAGACGGGGGAATGGATCGTTGGATGCCTTTTGATCAGATCACCGAGTTGGTGCCAACCTATAACTTGACACATCCCGGTGAGGATTGGCGTGCTACTTTGCGTACGGTGGCTGATCTACTAGGGAGGACGAGTCTAGTTCAGGATATTATTGAGCAATATGAATATAAAGCGAATGAAGCTCGAAGCTTGCTTCACCGCTCTGTTCGTAAGCAGACTGTTGCGTGTCTTCGAATATCTGCTCTTGGCGTGAGCCTGTATGCAGGATCAGAACGTGGCTATACAGGACCAGTCCTATACAGCGATTTAGGGCTGACGCCTCATCCCCTCGTTCGGAAATTAACGAATTATCATCGCAGAGTAGAGCTTACGCAAGAATGGCTCGAACGGTTGGATGCCGATCATCTGTTCATTATGTTTGATAAGCGGCATTCGATGTTGGAAGGTGAGGAACGCCGACTGTTGAATACCCCTTCTTGGCAGGCTCTTCCGGCAGTGAGGAACCGTTGTGTGTATGAGGTTGATTTTATGACTTGGATGAATTATGGCATTCTGTCTCATGGACTTAAAATTGATGATGTCCTAAAGGTTCTGGTATAGTGTGCTAAAGTTGCGAATCCATAAGCTCAAGAGCTCGATCCAATTGGGTCGGGTTCTTTGTGTGCTTTTCTAATGAGGCGCTTTAATGCTATTTCATTTTAGTGAGGATGATAGTATCAAAATATTTAAACCCAAAGAAAAACAGAATCGACCTGGCTTTCCAGCTGCGGTTTGGGCTATAGATGAGGAGCATGAATTTACATATTATTTTCTGAGGGATTGTCCGAGGTTTCAACCACGACAACTTTGAACTTTTTGATAAGACAGCTGGTTATTATATCTCACATTCGGAAGTTGAACCTATAAAAGTAGACGAAGTAACCAACTTAATTGAACGACTAATCAATAAGGGAATAGAGTTAAGATTCACAACAAACTTGTATCCACTTCGAGAAGCCATATTAGCATCAGACTTTAAGGAATTTGGAATACATAGATTTAATAACGCAAAAAAGTTATAGCTACTTAGAAAATAAGGATAGGCACGCCCCGCCAAAAAGTAGACTTTAGATTAAGATCCAATGGTCAATATCCCCAAAACTTGCTATAATGCTTGATAGAACTCCCCCCTATAAAGAATAAAAGGTGAAAAAAATGCTCTCATTTACTAGATTGATCAAATGCAAACCCCCTATCCCGTGATTTCTTCATAGCTAACTGAGATTTTTGAATTATAGGGGGATTAGCTGTGGAAAGAAAAATCTCAACACCATCATTGTTACTATTAATTATCCTTGTGGGTTTCCCACAAATTAGCGAAACGATATATACACCATCATTACCGGATATAGCTAGTAATCTAAATGCAAGTAGCAACATGATCCAACTGACACTCAGTATTTACTTCCTAGGCTTCGCCGTTGGCGTTTTTTGCTGGGGTAGGCTTTCGGATTCTATTGGGCGGCGTCCCGCATTGCTTTGGGGAATTTTAGTTTATGGAATAGGAAGTTTGGGGTGCTTCCTGTCTGGCTCCGCCGAATGGTTATTAATAAGCCGATTGGTTCAGGCTTTTGGTGCAAGTACTGGTTCTGTCGTTACACAAACGATTCTGCGCGAGAGTATCGATGGAGCCAAGCGTCATGCTGTGTTTGCTCAAATTTCTGCAGCTCTTGCTTTTACGCCGGCAATTGGGCCACTCATTGGAGGATGGGTAGATCAATGGCTTGGTTTCAGAGCTGTTTTCTTCACTCTTATTGTGATGAGCGTTGCTATTTTTACGTATACGTTCGTTTCTCTGCCTGAAACAAGAGTGCCCACAACCTCAAGAATTAACACACTTTCTGTGGCAAAGCGGCTGGTTTCAGACCGAAGAGTATGGGGATTTGGTTTTCTCATCGGGGCAACCAATGGTATATTGTTTAGTTATTATGCAGAAGCCCCATTTATTTTTATTGAATTTTTTGACATGAGCCCTGGTGTATTTGGATTTTTTGGTATTTTTGTGGCATTGTCATCCATACTAGGGGCGATGCTTTCGAAGAAAATGCTAACCAGATATCCAGCGGAAAAAATTATCCTTTTCGGCTCTATGGTTACGACAGTGGGCGCCGTATGTCTCACGGGTCTTGCCCTTTATGGAATTAGTCCTTCCATCATATTTTTGGCTATTATGGTAGCTTGTATCTTTACCCTGCTGTTGGGGATTGGTATGGCCATTCCAAATTGTCTGAGTTTAGCACTTGTTCATTATAGTGATGTACTTGGTACAGCGGGTGCCATTTTTGGATTGGGTTACTACGTTGTTGTCAGCCTTATTACGAGTGGCATGAGTTATCTTCACAATGGATCATTAGCAACGATGCCTTTGTATTTTCTCGTACTGGCGATCATCATGGTATTTGTAAGCAGGAAGATTGTTCGACATAAAACAAGGTAACCTACTATCATGAAAAAGATTATAGGTTATAAATGTAAGTAGACTTTTCGATAACAATCACATAAGCATCGAGAAGCCGATTTTCTGTTTATAGAAAATCGGCTTCTTTTTATAATATTTAATGGTCAAACACTCTAAACATCACGAAAATTAATACCATGTTGTGGTAATATGGGTGTCAAGGGATACAACATACTTTAATGCTGTACTACATCGAATGTACATCGAGTATATTTTAACCAATACAAACATTTCGGGTGAATAGATGAAAAAAATAATTTTTACTGGTGGCGGTTCTGCAGGACATGTTACAGTAAACCTCGCGTTAATACCAAAATTTATTGAGGCAGGCTGGTCAACTGGATATATTGGATCTAACAACGGCATAGAAAGGGAATTAGTCACCCCTATTTCAAGCGTTAGCTATTATTCAATCTCAACAGGAAAGTTGAGAAGGTATCTGGATTTCCAAAACATAAAAGATCCATTCAAAGTTGTAAGAGGTGTGTTTCAAGCTTATCAAATCATAAAAAGTCAAAAACCAGACATTGTGTTTTCTAAGGGTGGATTTGTTTCTGTACCTGTTGTCATTGGAGCATGGCTAAACAAAATACCGGTGATCATTCATGAATCGGATCTTACTCCTGGATTAGCCAATAAACTTGCCATTCCATTTGCTAGTGTAATATGTACTACTTTTCCGGAAACAGCAAATTCATTAGGCAAAAATAAATGTCACTATGTAGGTCCGGTACTTCGGGAGAAATTAAAACAGGGAAACGCGGAACGAGGACGAATTTTCACGAGATTTACAAAACGAGGAAAGCCAACCATTTTAATTATGGGGGGGAGTCTTGGGGCGCGGAGGATTAACCAAGTTGTTCGAGATTCCTTATCTAAATTAACAGAACATTTTCAGATCGTTCATTTATGTGGGAAAGGGCAGTTGGATTCCTCACTTACAAATTCAGATTATCGCCAATACGAATACATAAACGAAGAATTACCAGATATATTGGCCATGTGCGATTTTGTTATTTCTCGAGCAGGGTCCAATTCGATCTTTGAATTTTTATACTTTAAGAAACCGATGATACTGATACCACTCACGAAGGAACAGAGTAGAGGTGATCAGCTTCTTAATGCGGCTTCTTTTGAACGAAACGGTTATTGCAAAGTATTGTATGAAGAGCATCTATCCACGGAAACATTACTTGAATATATTGAAGAAATATCTCAAAACAAAGAATTATTCATTCGTAACATGAGCCAGTTTGAGTCTAAAGATGCACTATCAATAGTCTATAATTTAATTATGAATACAGCCAAAAAATGATCAATAAATCACGTTTAGACGAACATACAGTGAGCGTATATAACGGAGAATAGTCGTTTACAGAAAAGGGAATGATTTGTTATCATATATGCAATATTTTAAACGCAACGATGAGAAGAGTAGGGAAAAACGTTCTTGTACAGAGAGCTCCGGCAGCTGAAAAGGAGCAAAGAGCCCTTACCCGAAACAAGCCTCTGAGCAGCATGTCGGAACCGTGAGCGGGGATGGCGTGACGGGAGCTCCCGTTATAGAGCTAGAGTATAAACATTGCCTGCAATGTCGTACTTGATGAGGTTAATATGGCGACATATTAATGAAGCTGGGGTGGTACCGCGAAAAATTTCGTCCCCAAGACATGAAGTCTTGGAGGTGAAGTTTTTTTTATTTGCAATTACCACTTATCCAGTTCATTAGGAGGAGTCGACATGAGTACGGAACAGAAGTATCACGACGAAAATTTTTTATTAAGATTGATTAGCGAAGAACTTGATTCAAGACCATTCGAGCGGGACATGTGCACGCGATTTCCACCTGAGCCTAACGGCTATCTTCATATCGGGAGCGCATACGCCATACACACGAATTATATATTGGCTCAAAGGTATAATGGAACGTTTCATTTACGTTTTGACGACACGAATCCTCTTAAGGAGGATATTAAGTATGTGAACGCGATTATCGAGGATATCCAGTGGCTCGGTTATGATCCAGGAAAGCATATCTATTACGGCTCGGACTACTCGGAAGAAATATATAAGGCCGCAGTTGCCTTGATACAGCATGGAAAGGCCTTCGTCTGTGATTTATCACCGGAAGAAGTAACAGAATATCGGGGGACTTTGACGGAGCCGGGCAGGAATAGCCCATATAGAAACCGATCTGTCGAGGAGAATCTGGAGCTTTTTGAGGATATGAAGAAGGGCCTCTATCCGGCCTCCTCCAAAGTTCTTCGCGCCAAAATCGATATGAGTTCGCCTAATATCAATTTGCGTGATCCTGTTATTTATCGAATTATTTATGCTGAGCATTACAGGACGGGAAAAGACTGGTTCATCTATCCACTGTACGATTTTGCTCATCCTATTCAAGATGCAATTGAAGGAATCACCTATTCCTTATGCTCAATTGAATTCAAAGACCATCGATCATTGTACGAGTGGGTCTTAAAGGAGCTTGCTATCCCTGAGCCCCCGCGACAAAGGGAGTTCGGGCGACTGAACTTAACGGGTGTCGTGACAAGCAAACGGTATTTGAGGCAGTTGGTAGAAGGTGGGGACGTAGACGGCTGGGATGATCCGAGGCTTCCGACGATCCAAGGTTTAAGAAGAAGAGGCTTTACACCGGAAAGCATACGCAGCTTCATTGAGGAAATTGGAAGTATCCGAACCCAAAGCACGGTAGACATCTCGTTGCTTGATCACTGTCTAAGGCAAGATCTAAAGGGAAAAGCACTTAGCGTCATGGCTGTTTTGCACCCTCTTAAGGTCGTGATTACCAATTATCCGGAAAATGAAGTTGAGCTGTTAACGATTGAAAACAACAACGAGAACGAGGATCTGGGGAAAAGAGAGGTTCCTTTTTCCAAAACGATATATATCGAACGGGACGATTTTATTGAGCTGCCACCCAAGGGCTTTCACCGGCTAAGTTTAAATACCGAGGTAAGACTAAAAGGTGCTTATTTCATCAGATGCAATGAAGTGATCAAGGACCCGGATACTGGTGAAATTACGGAGCTTCGTTGTACTTACGACTCGATCACAAAGAGTGGTACTGGATTTACTGGACGTAAGGTGAAGGGAACGATCCATTGGGTCTCAGCGGATCACGCTATAAAAGCAGAGGTTCATCTGTACGAGAAACTACTTTTAGAGCAGAACATTCCAAAGGAGAACAGTGTTGATTGGACGGATGTCATCAATCCAGACTCACATGTTGTTATAAAGGATGCTTTGATGGAATCTCTCGTTGAACATCCTCTCCTAGAGCAAAAATTTCAATTTTTACGTCATGGCTATTTTTGCGTAGATAAGAAGTTCACTACTGATGACCAACTTGTATTTAATCGTATCGTACCGTTGAAAGATACCTGGAAGAAGAGATGAAGCTAAATTATATGGATAGGTTTGGAGTATGCACACTTCAGATATCTATAACAAATAAAGAGAAAGGCGCTACCTTGCGCTTTTTTCTTTTTTTTTGTTTTTCATTGATTCATGCGGACTGCGGACATAGAACGGGGCGATTGACAAAAGCTTACGCTACTCCAGTTGACAAAAGGTACCATAACGTATATCCTGTTAGTAACACTTTGATAATAACATATTGTTAATAACTAACAGCTCGAACAGGTGGTGAAATTGGTGGCAAGAGACCACAATGGGCTTACGGAGGAGCAATTTCTTGCCCAATATGTCGCAGAAGATTATGTCCGTCCGTCAGTTGCGACGGATATGGTCATCTTCACGGTGGCCGATACCGAAGAGATGAACTACCGCAAACTACCGGAAAAGAATATGCAAGTACTGCTTATTCGCCGGGGAGAACACCCCTTTTTGGGACAATGGGCGCTACCGGGCGGTTTTGTTCGCCCCACGGAGACGACGGAACAGGCGGCTCAGAGGGAACTTCGGGAGGAGACGGCAGTAAACAACGTGTATCTGGAGCAGCTCTACACGTTTAGCGAACCGGGGCGCGACCCGCGGACATGGGTAATGAGCTGCGCCTATATGGCATTAATTGATAGTACCAAGGTGAAGATTGAGGCTGGGGACGATGCGAACGATGCCTCCTGGTTCACTGTTTCTTACCGTCTAATAAAGGAACAGAAGGAATTGTTGGAGGACGGTTATATTCAGACAAACCATTACGAACTTAAACTAAGTAACGAGCATGAGACACTAAAGTCCATTGTTGAGCGTAAGAAAAAATCGATAGAATCGGCTTCGGCTGTTGTATACACCATACTCACCAATGATGGACTCGCTTTTGATCATGCAAAAATGATCGGGTACGCTATCGAACGCTTAAGGGGGAAGGTAGAATATACCGATATTGCACTACACCTGATGCCGGAGTTGTTCACACTGACGGAACTTCAGCAGGTATACGAAGTGATTCTGGACAAGGAATTACTGAAAGCGGCCTTTCGCCGCAAATCAGCTCATCTCGTCGAGGAAACAGACCATTATAAAGAAAATGCCGGACATCGCCCATCACGACTGTACCGGAGAAATCGGGAGAGGATAGAATGATATATAATATTGATGACTTACAAAAGGCATACCGAGCGGGAGAAAAACAGAAGTTCCTATACTTCTGGGGACACACGCCCCCAGCTAACGGCAGCGTCAATTCGAGCTGCTTCAGCCAGTGGTGGAAATGCCATTTCATCGTGGAAGGCGAGTCCTACAGCTGCACCGAACAATATATGATGGCGGAAAAGGCGCGGCTGTTCGGTGATGAAAAAATGCTTGAAGCGATTATGAATGCCAAACATCCAAAACAGATGAAGGAATTCGGACGTGCGGTTAGATCCTTCGATAACAACGTTTGGGAAAGAAATTGCTACGATATTGTTAAACGAGGAAACCATGCTAAGTTCGAGCAGAACCCGGAACTTTGGGACTATATGAAAACAACGAAAAACCGAATATTGGTGGAAGCGAGTCCTGTTGATCGGATCTGGGGAATTGGAATGGCGAAAGACAATCCGAACGTAGACAATCCATTGAAATGGCGGGGGAAAAACTTACTTGGATTTGCACTGACCGAGGTGCGCGACCAGTTACTAAGCGATAAGTGAGGTTAGCAACTCGATAAAAGCAATATGCAATAATGCGGATTGAGCAACTGAGTTTTGAAAACTCAGTTGCTTTTTTATTGACTGCACAGGTGAATGCTCACTATTTGAACCAGCATTAGAAAAACTAAATCCGTTTCTCCGTAGGAACAATCCGTTTCATGGTAGCAGAGGTTGCGGATTTCACTTAACATTCAGTAAGTAAAGCGTCATTAGAAGATGCTGCGAAAGGAGAAATATGTTATATGGCTAGAATTCGATTTAGTATATTTTTTAGTGTCTTTGTTGCGATGGTGGGATTGATGATCATTGCACCTGTCATGCCTCCGCTCATTCGAGAATTGGGTTTGAGTGAATCACACTCGGGCTTAATTATTTCTTTAGGTTCCGTTGCGATGGCCTTAATGGCTCCAGTATGGGGACGTCTCAGTGATGTAAAAGGAAGAAAGCCTGTGATTATACTTGGCTTCATAGGAATGTTTGTGAGTTACGTCGCGTTTACAGCGACCATGTATGCTGGACTCAATGGACTCATAAACGGCGGACTTTTAGTCGCATTGCTCATTGCAGCACGTGCTATGGTCGGACTATTTATCCCGGCCGTCCCTTCGTCGGCGCAAGCGTATATGGCGGACGTCACCGATGAAAAAGAACGTTCTGCAGGTATGGCATTCATTGGAGCCGCCAATGGACTTGGCCTTGTGCTTGGGCCGGCGATCGCAGGGGTGTTCGCCCTGATCGGATTGATCTGGCCCCTTTATATTGGAGCTTTGCTGCCGATAATAGCCATTATCGTTGTACTAGTACTAATCCCTGCACACAAACCAATTGTTCAAGAAAAGCCACCAAAGGTGAATCCGTTTCAAAAAGGTGTGGGCCTTTATCTATTTGCAGGTCTCGTAACCATGCTAAGTATTGTTACCCTGCAGGTAATCGGAGGATTCTATTTTCAAGACCAATTATCTTTGACTACACAGGAAACCGCTAGAATGGTCTCATTGGGCTTAATGTTTACAGGGGTAGCGATGATCATCACACAGGGTATTCAAATGAAAAAGCAAAAATGGCAGCCTAAACAGCTTATTATGGTTGGATCACTATTGTTCATCATTAGCATAGCGCTATTTTTGTTAGTCAATCATTTAATAAGCTATTACATCGCATTCTTCTTGTTCGGGGTGGGATCAGGTCTGATGATGCCGGGCTTTATGGCGGGTGCATCGCTAGCAGTTGCCCACGACCAGCAAGGAGGTCTAGCAGGACTTGTGGGTTTTGTTCAAGGTGTATCGGCTGTGATCGCGCCAATTCTAAGCACAAGCCTTTATCAATTGGATAGACATCTTCCTTTTGCAGTCATTGCTGGATTGGTTCTTATTATGGCCATAACGTTATTTACGGTGAACAATAAGCCAGTAGAACGAAGCTCGGCAACATGACCATTGCGATCATTTGGCTCTCTGATTCTCCGCACAAATGATTTAGCGGCATTGATAGTGGAGGGATGCGTCCTTGGAGAAAGGACTTATTTTTTTTAAAATGTATTGATAATGATTATCGATCTCGTTAATATATAATTAATGAATCATGATCTGAAGCGTGAAGAGACGGTGAATGAAAGAGCAGCAGGATCAGATGAATGGCATTTTTGTGTGAGCCATACTCAACCTGCTGCCTTTTTTTAGCTATTTATTTTCCTTAAGGAAAATATTTTTCACGAAGACAACATATGATTATCAGGATAAAGCCTAATGGTAAAGCTTGAATGCAATCACGAATGGAACGGAAGGAGAATGGCTTTGAAACTACAGCTAGAAACTTGGGATTTGGAAGGGGTATACAGCGAGTTTAACGAGCTTAAACCGTCAACCTCGCCACAGAATCCGTATCATCAATTCTATTCTTTTCCGGCACAGAGCGGAACGGGTCATTTACAACGAATTCATCTAAGAAGAGGGCTCGAGATCAATTGGATCGATACACAAATGTACGAGCCGATGACGATGGATGTCGGCATCCACTATCCGCATCTGGAGATCTCTTATACCATATCGGGTAAAGGTTGTTGGGAAACATCTGGTGAGGCACAAGATTTCGAATTGTGTACAGGCGTATCGACGCTTCTCTATATTAAAGACACAAAAATGCATGCAGAGATGTCACACAATGAGCGAATGCTGCATATGGAGCTTCGATTCGATATGCGGCAGTTCAACACCATTCTTCCAGAGCTGGATCGATTGACCACAAATCCAGTCTTTTGCAGACAAATCGCAGGTTCTCCTCATATTCTACAGCTCGTGGAACAAATGAAGAATTGTCCCTATAACGGCTCGCTTCAGAGGCTTTATTTAGAAGGAAAAGCACTAGAGTTACTAGCTTTTCACTTAGATGGAACAGGTAAAGAAGAGATGAAAAAGGAAGTTACATCGAAGCTAACGTCCTATGATATCCAATGCCTTTTTGAAGCGAAGAATATATTATCTCGTAACTGGAAGCAGCCTCCTAGCTTACTTGGGCTTGCGAGATTAACTGGGCTTAATGATTACAAGTTGAAACTTGGCTTCAAAGAATTGTTCGGAACGACAGTATTCGGTTATGTGCGTGGACTACGAATGAACGAGGCTCGAAATCTATTAGAGCAGGGAAAAGCGAACGTTAGCGAAACCTCTATCCAGGTTGGGTACCACAATGTAAGTCATTTTGCATCACTCTTTCGAAAAACATTTGGTTACAATCCTAGTGAAATCGGTAAGCTCGCTTCTAGTAAGAATCAAGAACAAAGACGATAATAATGACATGAGGATTTAAAGTTGCTCAGGACTATGTTATTTCAATGGAACAACATTATTGCGAATTTAAAGAATAACATGAAAACAGCATCTCAGTATTGAGGTGCTGTTTTTCACTAATATAACTATACAAGCCCGTCTTTTGATAAACTTCTTTGAGCCCGGCTTACAATCCGTTTCGTTTCTTTAGTATTGGAAGTTTCAGACCATTCTTTGCACACCCGAATTACCCAATCCGGATTAGACTTACTTGCATCATTGAGCCAATTGCCAACCGAATCCTGTACGTATCGGGATGGATCAGATTTTACTGTATCTAAAAGCGGTAAGGCTAGTCCAGGATTTTCTTTTAAAACAGGTATATGTTTAGCCCAAACACCTTGTGGACGAGTGGCTTCGATGGCGAATCTTCTGATATTGGGATCAAAGTCTGAAACCCAGTCGATTAAAATATTCAATGATTGATTCAGATTATGGATAATCAACTCTCTTACAGCCATCCAAGAAATCTCACGTACACCAAAATGAGAGTCGGCAGCAAAAGGGCGGATGCTTGCAAGCTTCTGATCGAGATTCAGTTTCTCGTTTAATCCAACGACATAAGCAGCCCAACAGCGTACACTGTCAGAACGATGGTTAACTAGTAACGAAAAAATACGCGATTGCTCTGCTGGTTGTTGTCTTTCCAACAATACCAGCCATTCATTTGCTACTGCCGGTATAATTTTCATTATCCTTTTTTCGTTCTGAGCATACAGAGCTGTTAACTTCGGTTCTGACTCCTGCTCCAATCCTATTTCAGGCAAAATATTGCGCAGCAGTTCCAGGTGATCAACAGCCAACCACTCCGTTAGATTGACACTCTCCAAAGCTCCCTTTTGAAGTAAACTAACAACTTCTGGAGGTATCTCATTAACTTTACGAGCACCTTTTCGTTGTAAAATGGTGTCTGAAATCGAATTCATCTTTTCAATAACAATCAGTCCCATATCGTATATTTGTTAAAGCACTTTTACTATACATAACCGGATTCAGCAAAAACTGTAATGCAGTTTACAGATCAATCCCGATTTAGTTCTCGTATCAGCTTTTCTCTATGAATACTGATGGTCTTATATTTTGTTTGGATCAGTTCTTCTTTCACAAAATCTTGTAATATTGAGGACACCGCTTCCCGGGTTGCGCCGACCATATTAGCAATTTCTTGGTGAGATACAGAGAGATCGATTTGTACAAAACCTTCGCTGGATCCAGTTCCAAACTGGTCAGCAAGCTTAATCAAAACATGTAAAATTCTTATTCGTAATTTACCGAGAGCCAGACTATAAGCTAAATGGTTCATATTGACAATTCGTTCACTCATCATTTGAAGCAAATTCATCATAAAGCGGGGATGATCGATTAAAAAAGTCTCAAACCGAGATTTATCCATCAGACAGATGTCGCATTCTTCTAGTGTTTCAATAAACATTTCTCTTGTGCCAAAAGAAATCCCGGACAGTTCGCCAAATACATTCCCTTCATTGAGTATATCCAAGGTAAACTGCTTGCCATCGGTATTCAGTTTGTAAATACGAACTTTTCCTTTTTTTATAAAGTATAATCCTTCTGTGAAAGAACTCGGCGTTTGGATATATTTGTTTTTTGGAATGGTTGTAATGGAGGTCATTCGGTCCATCTCTCTTAAATCCTCCAAAGAAAGGCACTGCAGCAGATTGAATTGTGACAAGTAAGCGATTTTATCCATCGTTTCTCCTATTAATTATCAGGAATGCATACCTATAATGAGACACATGGCATCACCCTATATTTATTTTACAAGATACCATTTTCATGACTGTTCGTTATTCTCTTATGTATTCTACAATTCTATCGTAGTTTTAATAGGTGTTGGCTAACTAAAATATACACTAAGTTCTTTAAACACAAAAATATGCCGACCATTCCTTAGAGTCAGGAATGGTCGATCTCAGTCTGATTTCCCGTGCCACATTTGTACTTACACCAAAATTCTCATAAGATACAATGAGAATGTTTCTCACTTATGGCGAAAGAGACCATCCTATATTCGTTTCAAGTGAATCTTCCGTATTTCCTATGCGCTGTCTTTGTCGGATTGTTTGTACCTCTCGTAATGATGAAATCGAGGAGTTGAGCTTGCAGCTTCTCTATTTTTGCATTCGGGATAGCGCGGCGAATCGGAATGATGTATGGTGGGAATATGGTAAACAAGATGAAGTGAAAGGGCAGGTAACAGCTTATGAACGCAATAGAAAAAAGAATCGAGGAATTGTATCGATATAACCCGGATGTTGCGGCGCCGCTAGACCTTACTAAGTTCTGGAACCGGACAATCAAGGAGGCGAAGGAGTGCCCGTGTGTTGGCGTACGGGTACAAACGGAGACGCCGTTCCCGGCAATGGACGTCTATCATGTTACGTATGAAGGATATGATAACACGCCGCTGAAGGGTTGGTATATCGTACCGAAGTTTACGATGGAGAGGAGTTTGCCTTGCGTAGTGCTCTTCCACGGATATACGGGGGGCAAAGGCTATCCAGAGCAGTATGCGGATTGGCTCATGTTGGGATACGCAGTCTTCGCCGTAGACGTGCGCGGACAAGGCGGGGAGACGGGCAACCAGATGGACAGCGAATACGGGATGACGAAGGGCTGGATAACGCAGGGGATCCTTGACAAGGACACCTGTTATTACAAAGCCGTCGCAGTTGATGCTATGAAGGCGATCGAATGGGTGGCCTCACAACTGGAGATCGACGCGTCGCGGATCGTCGTGACCGGTGACAGTCAGGGCGGAGGCATAAGCCTGCTGGCAGCCGCTATAAGCGATACGCCGTCCATCGTTGTGGCGAATATTCCGAACATGTGCCACATGGACTTCGGGTTGTTGAATTCAACTGGATCTCTAACGGAGGCGGCCGAGTTCCTGAACCGGTTTCCGGAACATCTGAATGCCGTGCTGACGACGCTGAGCTACTTCGATATACTCCATCTGGCTGACCGCATCGATATTCCGGTGATGATGTCCGTCGGGCTGAAGGATACCGTGTGCATGCCGGAGACTGTGTTCGCGGCGTACAACCGTATTTCATCCGAGAAGATTCTGAACATATATCCGTTTACGGGACATGCCGTAAGCGGCTACCAGAAGCGGAAGGTATTTGAGTTCTTGAAAATGCATTTATAGTTCAAGTTTTTGCTTAATTAATATTCTGATGTTAAATATGACCCGTAAGGTGACACTTTACAAGAAAGTGAGTCATCTTATGGGTTATTTGTATTTGATTCATTAATGTTGGGGGTTGGCACATAGTGATTGGGCTCACTGTTATTCATAGATGTGCGCAGAATCACTCTCTTGCCATAGTGAAATGTTAAACTGTACCAGTACCCAATAAAGTAAACAAAGGGAGGCGGAGTAGGCATGAAAGAGGCATTTACATATGAGGACATGAAGTTAATCGGTCGGAAGAAGCTGGGAACTCAGGTGCCACTGGAGTTGTTCCGGGCAATTCGGTTGATTGGTTTACATCAAGCTCTACCAATGGGCGGGAAGGGAACTACCGTTACAATTGGTCGCAAAATAGGAGAATCACTGCCTGTATCTACATTAGAGGATATCTTGGTTCTGTTCGAAGAGCTTCAGATTGGTATTCCGAAAATTGTATATCAGGATGAGCATAAGCTTCGGATCGCAGTTGAGGAATGTTTCTGCATAGGACTTCCGGTGATGGAAGGGAAGATGGTCTGTGATTTGGAAGGGGCCATGTTGGAGGGGGCTATCAATAAAATATGGAAAGACAAGGTATCTGTGCGAGAAGTTCTGTGCAACGTAAGCGGAGATGATCATTGTGAATATGAGATCCGTTATTTACGATAAGGTTTGCCCAATACATAAGAAAAAGACATAGAAGCTTATCACAACTAACTGGTCAAGTTCCTGTACATAGACATTAATAAAAAGCTCTAAACTGAAAGCTGTTTCTGGTACGCTACCAGAGGCAGCTTATTTAATTTTCGTTACCGCCTCTGCGCAGAGAGACAGTGGACTTACTCCACGGCTTCTTCTTTGCAAGGGAGCGGTCCTGCAGATAATTACAAAGCTGGAGGGGCCGATGAGCAGACTACTCATACGCCGACGTCGCGCCGAATGTCGCAAATTGGCGGGTAAAGTGTGGATGCTGCTCAACGACAATTCTACGTTTCTAACAATATTTCGCCAGTACGTGATAAGTCATAGCCTGAAATGGATTGAAGCTCTTTCTTAAAATCCTTTGATCTGAGAATACCGAGCAACGAATGGATCCATGCTTGATTGTCTGGTGTATTCATCATGACAAGATCATAACGTTCCTGAATCAATGGTATAAAATCGATATTACCTACAATAACCGCCGCTTTTTCTATGCCTACGCCAACATCTGCTTCACCTAATGACACTTTAGAGGCTACGCCAAGATGATTGGTATGTTCTTGCTCGTAACCGATAAGCTGTTTGGACTTTATGCCATGTAGACGAAGTTGCTCATCTAACAATACACGAGCTCCGGAACCTTTCTCACGATTTGCAATTCGCAAGGATTGATTCCCTAGATCAGACCATTCCTTTAGTTGTAGTGGGTTACCCTTCTGAACGTACAATCCTGCATTTCTGGAGAGTAAATTGACGACGGTGTAGGAGGATCCAATGAGTAACTTTTTAATATAAGGTAGGTTGTATTCACCTGTATCGCCATCGAAGAGATGCGTGCTGACAATATCGGATTCACCGCGATACATTGATATGAGGCTATCAAGACTTCCGACATATGCGCGTAGCGGCCGTATTCCAACCGTATTTTTTTCCAAATGTTTTGTTAAAATATCGAGACTGGGATCTTGGCCTGTTATAACTACGGGGCGGAGCCCAGTAATGGAAGCTTGCATATGTGAACTCTTTGTACGATCTGTATTCGTTGGACGCTCGTTTATTTGTAGTCCTTTATGTTTTTGCTTATACGCTTCGAGGTCCGCATGATCCACTCGCATTTGTTTGCCTACACGGTATGAGGGCAATTCACCTTTTTTAATTAG
This sequence comes from Paenibacillus uliginis N3/975, assembly GCF_900177425.1. NCBI lineage: Bacteria > Bacillati > Bacillota > Bacilli > Caryophanales > Paenibacillaceae > Paenibacillus > Paenibacillus uliginis. Next base: position 2,580,969 of record NZ_LT840184.1, read on the forward strand.
ATCATATACGGTCAGTTTGGAAATTTTCAGCAACTTTGCAATTTCTTCGGTCGTATACGAAACATCGATGAACATTATGCTCCTCCTTATTTATTATGCTATTTATAACTATTATTTTCATTGTACCATATTCGGATGTATTCATTTTGCTAACAGCATTTACAATAGAAATGAATTAGTTATAATTCTATTTAGATATAATTAGTTATAATTGATGATAACTAAGGAGGGGGATTATGTTCAAATTTGTTAAAGGTTATACGTTATTATCATTCGTTTTCGTTATGATGTTGGTATTTACCGGTTGTGGTGCTGCACAAAAGACAAATTCCGATACCAATACGAGTACTGCTACTCCAACAGAAAGTACACCAGCTTCTAGTGAGCAACCCGTCGAAACGGTTGAACTAACTATTTCGGCTGCAGCAAGCATGACGGATGCTTTGATGGAAATTCAGAAGACTTATGAATCTAAAAATCAAAACATTAAACTGAACTTCAATTTCGGCGCATCCGGTGCGCTGCAACAACAAATTGAGCAAGGAGCACCGGCTGATTTGTTCCTGTCGGCTGCCGTTAAGAATATGACAGCCCTTGTTGAAAAACAATTGATTGATGCGAATCAACAAGCTAATTTGTTGAATAATGAGCTTGTTGTTGTTGTTCCTGTAGACGGAAAAACGCCGATTGAAAATATAGCAGATCTAACCAAGCCGGAAGTGAAAAACGTTGCGATTGGCATACCGGAAAGCGTGCCTGCTGGCAACTATGCCAAGGAAGCGCTCACGAACGCGAAGCTATGGGACGGTTTGCAAGCTAAATCCGTACAGGCAAAAGACGTTAGACAAGTACTTCAATATGTAGAGACCGGCAATGCGGATGCGGGTTTTGTATATAAGACAGATGCGCTAACATCTGATAAAGTTAAGGTTGCTTTTGCGGTTGACCCAAATACGTATGACACCATCCAATATCCGATTGGTATTATCAAAGCTACGAAAAATAATAAGGAAGCCGAAAATTTTTACACATATTTGCAATCGCAAGAAGCACTTGATGTATTTACCAAATATGGATTTAAGGTGCCTGACTAATCGTGGCATCATTCAATTCGCATGATTTTTGGTCGCCTATTCAGCTTTCATTACAAGTAGCTTTGTTATCAAGCATAGTAGTTATCATCATTGGGGTAGCAATCGCATGGTGGTTATCCCGCCGCTCATTTAAAGGCAAGATTATTGTTGAAACGATATTTATGCTGCCGTTGGTGCTCCCCCCAACAGTAGTTGGCTTTTTATTACTTGTTATGTTAGGACGGAGAAGTTGGATTGGAGAGTGGATAGAATGGTTTTTTAACGCACCTATTGTATTTACTTGGTGGGCTGCCGTTGTTGCCTCTATCGTTGTTTCCTTTCCTCTTGTTTATCAGACCATGAAAGTGGGATTTGCTTCCGTAGATCAGAACTTGGAGGATGCAGCCCGCTCGACAGGTGCGAACGAATGGGAGGTATTCAAGTACATAACACTACCGTTAACTTTTCGCTCACTTGTTACCGCTTATATTTTAGGCTTTGCACGTGGTCTAGGTGAATTCGGAGCTACATTAATGATTGCGGGAAATATTCCAGGCAAAACCCAAACGATTCCAACTGCGATCTATGTTGCGGTAGATTCTGGCAACACTCCGCTAGCTTGGGCTTGGACAGCCGCTATTATTGTAATCTCATTTCTTTTGCTGCTTGCTAGTCGTAAAATCTCATGAAATGGGATAATTATAAATGAATAAATGAATTTGGTAAGCAAAATGGAGAGTCGATAGCTGTAATCGGCTCTTTTTATATTTTATTGCGGTTTAAAACTTTGACATGAACAGAACTAAATAAAATTTGAGGTAATTGTATTATCCTAATCCTACAGTAGATTGGGTATTTACGAAGTTCAGGAATACACATAATATGGAGTTATTAGCGAAGTTCGTAAACATACAGTTAACTGAAATCAACGAAATTGTAATGGAAAATCGAAAGGAATATAAAAAATGAATCTAATTCGCATAGAACCAATTGATAAAAATAACTGGGAAGAAGCTCACTCGATATCTTTACTCAAATCACAAGAGAAGCTTGTACCTTCTGTTATCGAATCTTTAGCATGGGCTTATATAAAACCGTGGGATGAGGCTTTTGATCCATATATTTTGTGCAAGGATGATAAAACATTCGGATTTTTTTATCTTTCCTATACACCTAATAGTACGAATAATTACTGGATCGGTGGTTTTCAAATAGACAAGGAATATCAAGGGCTGGGATTAGGAACACAATCTCTTAAAAGAATATTAGAATTCATTCAGGAAATGCACAGACAATGCGAAGTAATCTCTCTAACAATCGAAAAAAGTAATAATCATGCTAGAAAGCTTTACGAGAAATTAGGATTTGTCAATCAAGATAAAGAGAACCAAGATGGCGAGATTATATATAAACTAAAGTTAAACTAAACTATAAAGAACTTGTACTAGGTTACTCGAAGAGGTCGTTGACATCAGCTAACATTACATTCCTGCGTCGTCGCTAGCGCTCCTCGGTCACCGAGAGGATTTTCGGAGAAGTTAAATCAGACGACACATCCAACCGGCTAAGTCTGACGACCCGGCAACTTTGTTGCCTTAAGCCGCTTGGACGTCAGGAATGCGAAACGTTATCGGAAATCAGTGCATTGATATCAAATTGAAATTGAAAGCGGTGACGTAATATGTTAAATGAACATCCTAAGATCATTTTAATTACAGGCATTATGGCAAGTGGAAAGTCGACAGTGGCGCAGATACTAGCCGAACGCCTTGAGAACTCAGTTCATTTACGAGGGGATATCTTTCGTAAAATGATTGTTAATAATCGAAGAGAAATAAACCCGGATGCAGAAGAGGTTGAGTTGGAACAATTGAAACTTCGATATAGATTCGCAGCACAAACCGCAGATCTCTATTTTGAAGCAGGTTTTTCTGTAATAGTTCAAGATGTTGTAATTGGTCCGTTGTTAGAAGACTTCATATCATACGTCCGTAACCGCCCATTATATGTAGTCGTTCTTTGTCCAAGTACGCACACCGTAACATATAGAGAGGCTACTAGATCGAAGAAAGGATATGGTGTTTGGACAGTTGAAGCATTGAATAGTGTTTTACTAAATGAAACACCTAGAATTGGAATGTGGATCGATTCATCAAATATGACACCTGAAGAAACAGTTCTTGAAATAATGACAAGATTAGATAATGAAGCAATCCTAATAAACAAATGAGAACGGTTTATGGGCTATTTCAAGGAAGGCTCTGACATCAGATAACACTGCATTCACTCATATCATCCTTACGGCTGCTCGGTCGCGAGAGGCATTTCGAAGAAGCGGATTCAGGCGACAACCCTGCGAACCTAACCGCGTCGCGGCCGGCAGCTGAAGCTGCCTTATGGTTCTCGGGTTCGTGAATACAATAACGTTATATGAAAGAAATGCAAAGATTAATATTTTAGAGCAGAGGAAGGTATTCATGGAAGTAAGACAAATGGCAACTGCATTTTTAATTAACGATGACAAAGTATTGATGATGAAAAAAGCAAGAAGTAAGCTCTTTAATTTTGAATTTTGGGGAGGGATTGGAGGACATCTTGAATATGAAGAACTAAATTTTCCAATGAAGGCCAGCTATAGAGAAATTGAAGAGGAAACGGGATTTAAAAAGAGTGAGATTAAAAACTTTAAATTGAAATACATACTGATAGAGAATAACTGTGGGGAAATCCGACAGCAATACGTATATTTTGGAGAAACAAAGCACATGAACTTTATCTCTTCTGATGAAGGGGAATTATATTGGATACATAAGAATGAGTTATTAAATTTACATATGTCAAAGATTATTAAATTTACTATTGAACACTATTTAGAGAATCCAAATCTTGATGATATTTTAGTTGGAACAATAACGGCTAATAATGAATCAAATCCACAAATACAATGGGCAACAACTAAAGAAACCGTGACTTTCTAGCAGTTCGAAGAAGGTATTTCCTTCATAAAACATCGTGTTCCCGCTGTGATGCTGGTGCCTCTTGGTCTGCCAGAGGAATTTCGAGGAAGCATAAACAGTAGACAACCCTGCACTGCCTAACCGCGTTGCGGCCGCCCTTGGGGCTTAAGGCAGTAAGGGTTCGGGAACACAGAGAACGTTATAGGAAATCAACGCAAATAATTAAAAAAATCAAAACCTATTTAAATTAATTGTTGAATTAACTAACGGGTCGTTAATTGAAGGTGGTATGTTTCAATAATCCAAAAGGAAAAAATAGAAATAAAAAGGAGTCTGCGGAAGAATGAGTGTTTTTAAGAAATTAAGAAATGAATATGTAATTTGGCATGCAAATCGTGTTAAGTTTCCAAAATTTACACCAAGCATTATAGTCAGAAAAAAAGTAGCTTTTTCTGGAAGGGTGCAAAAGGTAGGATTTCGCTTGGAAATATATTGTATTGCTCGAAGAATGAAATTAACTGGATGGGTAAGAAATTTAAAAGATGGAAGTGTGGAAGCAGAATTACAAGGGGAAGAGTCGCATATTGATTTTCTGATCAATTGCATGCGGTCATTGAAACGGGCGTCTGTAAAGAAAATGACTATAATTGATCTGCCTATTAGAGAGGGTGAAGAAAGCTTTACAATAGTGGAATAAAGTACATATAGTATAAGCGATTTTCCTAATTTCAATTTCGAACACTTGATTAAAACTAACGGATACTATAGTTAAGCAAATGATGATGTTGGTTATTTCGAAGGAGGCGCCGACATCCTATAACATCATATTCACGCTGCGGGGCTTCCGCCCCTTGGTTGTCGAGATATATAACCATGAAAGTAGTTCAGACAACAAACGACCCAGCCTAAGATAAGAGCTATCTATGGCTGGGTCGTTTCGTGAATACAACAACGTTATAGGAAATCAACGCAATGCATTCAGTAATAAGAAAATTAGGGAGGAAATAATAAACATGAAAAGTCCTATTATTAATCGGATTGATACCGTTTTTTTACATGTAACAGATCTGAAGGAATCTGTAAGATGGTATTCGAAACTTTTGGCAATCGAATTCAATGAGGATATTCAATTTGAAGGTCCGATTCATACATTTCCTATGGGTAAGAATAGACCTGGACTAACATTAGATAATCATAGTTTTGATGAAGCATATAAATTTGTTCCATCAAATCAACCATTATTTAATCTAAGCACTGAAGATATAGATGAAGCTTACGAATTTGTTAAGAGTATAGGAACAGAGATTGTAACAGAAATTGCAAGATACCCAGATCTATCTGATTTTTCTTTCAAGGACCCTGATGGGAACATTTTGATGATTTGTTCATGTATAACGGAGAATTAATACTGTTTTTAGTGTTTTCGAAGAGGCTCTAACATCATCTAACATAGTATCTACGCTGCGGGCTCCGCCCTCGGTTCGCAAGTAATGTAGAGCATAGAAGTCGATTCAGCGAACAACCCTGCGAGGCTAAGTCCGTTGGACCTAGTCGCTTACGCTCCTCTAAGCCTCTGGGATTCGTAGATACAACAACGTTAGATAATACGGAACGACAAATATGATAAAATTACAATAAACAAGGGCTGTTAAAAAGAAATAGAAGGAGGAAGAACAAATGAAATGGCAAAAAGTAAGAAAACTGTTCCCTGACCAATTTGTTCTGGTTTCCATCCTTGATTATCATGAGGAAGGCAATAGAAAATAGTTGATGAAGTTGCGCCGATCCGCTCTATTTCAGATCAAGAAGCAAATAAGGCATTTTTTCATGCTGAGCCTGGGAGTTTGGTATACCAAACTTCAAATCAGGAGTTTGTAATTCATATTCGCAGGGATCCATTAATGAGAGTGAGACGTAGTAGCAATGAAAATTTATTATGATGGACAGTTAATAACAACGTCACTCACCATTACATTTAGAGGGAAGGTATTAAGGATAGATGATGTCAACATACGCCCCGGCCTAAAATAGGAGCTATCTAAGGCCGGGGCGCGTCGTAGATGTGGAAACGTTATAAGAAATCCCCCACAAAACAATAGATTCGTAAATAACTTATGAAAGTGGGAAAGTATATGAATATCCATATTAGAGAATTGAATGAGCATGATCCGGTAGTTATTTCAGCATCATTTAAAGAACAAGGATGGAATAAGCCCGTTGATTTGTATCTTAACTATCTTGAGGAACAAAAAAACGGCGATAGAGTTTCGATAATTGCTGAAGTAGATAATACTTTCGCAGGTTATGTAAATATATTATGGAATTCATACTATCCATCCTTTAAAGATAAGGGAATCCCAGAGATAAATGATTTTAATGTTTTAATCAAATATCGCTGTCAAGGTGTTGGCTCTAAATTGATGGATAAGGCGGAAAATATTATTAAAGAACGATCTGAGATTGTGGGCATTGGAGTTGGATTATTTTCGGATTATGGAAATGCACAAATTTTGTATGCAAAGCGTGGGTATATTCCAGATGGTAAGGGAATCTATAATAGTCACCGATATATTGAACGTGGAGATACAGTAATAATAGATGATGATGTTGCACTCTATCTAATAAAGAAATTGACATAATAAAGGTTAATAGAAATTATTCCTAAGGAATGCGAAACGTTATCTGAAATATCACGAAAAAGAGGTGTATATGAATGTTGAAACCTATCAATGAATTTCCAAAAGACAAGAAAATAGCAGGGATTCATAGTATACCAATTACTGATGATGGATCAGTTGTTTTTGTATGGGATATTAATGAAGAAACTTTAACTACTGTAGGCGGAAGATTAGAAGATAATGAAGATCTTAATACAGCACTCGACCGTGAAACAACTGAAGAAGCTGGTCTTATACTAGACACGTATAGAATACCGATAGCTTCTTGGTATTGGGAAAATACGAATACATATACTGTGTTTGTTATCGCTCGAATTAAAGAGTATGTATCGTTGCCAGTTGGATTTGAAACTTCAGGAAGGGTAGTGATGAATTTCGAAACGGCACGACATCTTATAACTAAACTAGAAGGAAATAGTCATAGAATTGAATTATTGAATCTTGCCGAACAAAAAAGTATAGAAATATTGAATCAAGTAACAAATGAACAATTATACCGATTAAAGGAGAAGGAAGAAAACCGCTTTTTATACCCTAATTTAATGAATGATCGTTTCAGAATTATTGGTCGTCATACATTAATAAAAGACAATTACGAGGATGAATTGATTCAAATAGAGTCATTAGGACCAGGTTATAGTGGTGGGTACATTTATGTTTCAAGAAATGATATACAAAAATTAAAAACTAGTGTGGGAATCTCAGGGATATCATGATACTTCATATAAGCTGCGGGCTTCGCCCTTGGTTCATAAGAAGTGGTAAGCAGAGAGGTTGATTCAGCGAACAACCCTGCGAGGCTAAGTCCGTCGGACCCAGTCGTTGGCGCTCCTTTAAGCCTCTCGGATTCGTAGAAGGGCTTTAAAAAAACTTTATCTAAAAAATATTAATAGTATTGAAGGCGGTAATGTATGAACTCGCTAACAAAAGAAACGATGGATGAATTATTGGCAGCAATGGACACTTATAAAGTAATTGCGCAAGAACTCATTGACAAATTAATATCGGAAACTAACCAGCCTGAAAAATCAGAGATCATAAAAGGAGGTTACTACTTACTTTCAAATGCGGAATTACTAAACGGTGAAGAATATTTAACCGGTAATTGGTACTTTGATGTTCATGGAGAGCATTGCATGTTTGAGAATTTAGAAACTGGGCAAAAATTGGAAGTTTCTCTCGGGAGTACAGACGATATTGGAAACGTTGACCCCTATTTTTTTTACAACTTCTTGGAATCAACTGAGAATCTTAAACACTTGATTCAATATTTCGAAAATCCATTTGGTGATATGTTGAACTTTTTTGAAGTATTAGAAAAGCGAAAAATGCTTCTGCATATTCATGGTGTTGAATACAGAAAGATTCTTCAGAATGAAAAATAATTTTCTAAAACAATGAAGTACAACACATGTGCTTGTGTGTAGAAACGTTTTTGTTTTCCTGTTAGTTCACACTGCGGGGCTTACGCCCCAGGTTCGGCAGGAGTTTTGGCAGGGAAGCAGATCAGCCGGACACATCCGTCGGACGTCGTGAATACCAGAGCGACCGTCCATTTGTATCACGAGAAAATGATGAGTTACATCAGAATATTCAAAGCATATATCAAAAATATAGACCTTCCAGTGCCAAAATTGTGGAGCATGATACTGAAAGATATAATTATCGAAAGAAAACAATTCAGGCATATGGATTTAGAGAAATTGTGTTCAAGTTATATCATTTAACAAGAACATTTTCTTCGACTGACTATATTGCCTTATTAAATACATATTCAGACCATAGAACAATGCCATCAAGTACAAGAGTATTATTTGAAAACGAGATTAGAGAAGCGATTTTACGTTTTGGTGATGTGTTATATATTTATGATACTATCGATTTGTATTTAGCAAGAAAATGATTTGTTCTCGTTGCATTAACGGGAAATGTTTGTTGAGTTGGGGCCGATCCATTAGATAAGATTATTAAATGCATTAATCATTTCTTGTGGAGGATTTATGATGAATAAAATGATCGAGTACGGTTTTTTATGCACAAGTAAGGATGAAAAGGCACTGATGAATGCTCTTTATAAATTTTTGGAACCACTTAATAGAACCTTCTCAAAAAGCAATAATAAAGGTATGTTAAATGCAAGACTTCCATTTATTTATAAATATTTTTATTGGAATTTAAATAAAGAAAAGCAAGTATATGTAGAAATATACCCAAATACAGATTTAGAAGGGAAATGTAAGTTTCCTAATGAAAATGTAGGGTGGGTATTGTTTGCAAATCTAAAAGATGTAGCACCACCATATCATGTACCTATCGAAGAACAAGAAAAATATCTTAATGACTTACTAAGCTCATCCAATTTTGATTTTGTAAAACTATATGAGTATAGCGATGACGAAGAAAGAATATAGTGAAAAACAGTGATGAAGTGTAGCATCAATTTATAATTCAGTAAAAATCAAGCGTTTATAAAATGCATCAACGCCTTGTTGAAGTCATCTGCTTGATCGATCGGCAATCCATGACCGCTGTTATCAAAAGGATATAGCTGTGAACCTCTGATCCGCTGCTGAGTAATTTGGGCGCTTTTGAATGGGATCAGTTGATCATGAACTCCATGAAATATTGCCGTAGGGACATGAATTTGACTTAAGTCCTTGGTTACATCATCTTTTGCCGCTTCTTGCAATATTTTAATAAGCGCGTACGAAGCAGATTGAAACCCAAGGTGAACAAACCAATCCAATGTAGCGGGGCCCAGATTTCGATTGAAAAACATTAAAGATACATCGTTCAGAAACTTTGGCAGATTGACGTACATTTGATTGATAAGGGCGTTAGCTTGCTCTTTCGTAACCCCGTAAGGAGAATCGGGAGTTTTAACAAAGGAAGGAGTAACAGCATCGACTAATGCCAATTTTGTAATATGACATCCACCATAACGGGACATGTAGCGAATGGAGATGGCTCCGCCTACAGAAAAACCAACTAGAGCGGTATTTTCCAACTGTAGAGTTTCTAAAACGATATAAAGATCATCCGCCAAACGATCATACGAATAGCTTCCCCAAGGCTTCGAGGATTGTCCATTACCGCGAATATCCATACTAATACAACGGAAACCATATTCCGGCAATATGTTGTATTGATATTCAAACATTTTATGATTTAAAGGCCAGCCATGAACGAAAAAAACAGGTCTGCTTCCGGGGCCCGGGTTAATATCCTGCACGAAGATACGCACATCTTTTTCGACTTCAATATACATGATCTAACCTCCACACAATTTGTTTGGTACTTCAAGTTATGACTGTTGGCAGATGGATATGTGTGCAACACCTATCACCAACTCGGCCAAATCATGCCTGAAGTTTATGACTCAATCAATCTGTAAAAGAAGGTGGTTTTAACATTTGTCGGATATCACTACTGTTGAAGTGAAATTAAAAAGTCGAAAAGATTCGCTACAAAAATACATTGATTCGCCTGAAAAACAACGCCAGCTGTATCAAAAGACTTTGATTATCGTTGTCCTTTCTCAAATCTTTGGCGGAGCTGGACTTGCAGCAGGCGTAACCGTCGGCGCGCTCCTTGCTCAGGAAATGTTGGGTACGAACAGCTATGCGGGGATTCCTGCGGCTCTTATCACGCTAGGTTCTGCCGTGGCAGCGCTTCTAGTAGGACGACTTTCTCAACGTTTTGGCCGTCGAGCAGGACTAACAACAGGCTTTTTCGCTGGTGGCATTGGTGCAATCGGAGTCGTGATCTCGGCAGTCGCTAACAGTCTTCCGCTGCTGTTTGTTTCGCTGCTGATCTATGGTGCTGGTACGGCTACAAACTTACAAGCACGTTATGCTGGTACCGATTTGGCTAAATCCACACAACGAGCAAGAGCGATCAGCATTGCGATGGTATCTACTACTTTTGGTGCTGTTGCGGGTCCAAATTTAGTAGATGTCATGGGTCGATTCGCTTCGTCATTTGGTATTCCTACATTGGCGGGTCCGTTCATACTAGCGGCAGCAGCTTACATTTTAGCTGGTCTAGTGCTTTTGGCATTGCTTTACCCAGATCCATTTGTCGTTTCTAAAGCCATAGCTGAAGCACAGAAAGCAAGCCAGAACAACGTTACAGAAACAAATATCAAGCCTGCGGCTTTCAATAACAGGGGAATCATTGTCGGGGCAACCGTCATGGTGTTAACTCAAATCGTCATGATCGCAATCATGACGATGACACCTGTCCACATGAAGGATCACGGACACGGTTTACGCGAGGTAGGGTTGGTAATTGGCATTCATATCGCTGCTATGTATCTTCCTTCCCTTGTGACCGGTATCCTTGTAGACAAGTTCGGACGAACGATTATGTCATACGCTTCAGGAATTACGCTTCTCTTAGCAGGGATTTTTGCCGCATGGGCACCGCCCGATTCAATGGTATTGCTTATCGTCGCTCTAGCGCTACTGGGACTCGGATGGAACTTTGGATTAATTAGCGGTACAGCGCAGATCATTGATGCAACGCCGCCAGACATTCGTGCAAAAACACAAGGAACGGTTGATGTTCTGGTTGCATTGGCAGGGGCATCTGGCGGAGCTTTGTCCGGTATGGTCGTTGCACATGCTAACTTTACGATCCTCTCCCTTGCAGGAGGTTTCAGTTCTCTGCTGCTTATCCCAGTTGTAATTTGGGCACACAGTAATCAGAGAAAAGATGAAATCATAGAAAGACAATTATAGATATGATTTTTGCATTTTATTGAAGTGGTTCTGTCAATGTTTTTAGTATATGAAGCCATAGGAGGAGTTTAAAGAACATGGAGTTAAACGAACAAAATAAGAAAAAGTTACAGCACATCATCAGTGAGCATCAATTTGGTCATGCTGTGGAATATTTAATGGAACATACACGACAAGGTATTCGATTATCCAAACAGGGATTGGCTGACTACGGTAAAGCCTGTACCTCCCGAATTGGTGGAGATCCGGATCTTCCCCCGCATGTTGAATGGCCGCAGGATTCCGAGGGAAAGGCGATGACTTTTTTGGCTCAGCTACAATTGGGGGATTTGGCCCAGTATGATGATTCTTCATTACTTCCGGTTAGCGGGATGTTATATTTCTTTATAGGTGTGGATGAGCCGGCCTATAACATTGAGCATCGGGTTCTGTTTTTGCAAGAAGATCAAATTGTTGAAGCCCGTCGGCGCCCTTCTCCAGAATTGACTACGCTCGAAGAGGAATATACCGGTTATCACATTGAAGCAAGGGCGTCACTTGAACCTCCCAACTATGCATATGTGGATGATGAACAGGTGGAAGACGATGAGCATGATTTCGAAGCTTATGAAGAGCTGTGCTTCCAGCTGTATGGCATGGATAGTGACGATCTGGCGGTAATGTTCGGTTATCCCGCCACCCAGCACGGAGATTGTGAATATGAGGCCGCTTTAATGATGCTAACAGGGAAGGAATACACCTACTCTCCCGAAGAAGCAATACAGCAAATCACTGCTCATTTTGGCGGCAGCTCGGAACGGGCTGAGCAGGAGATTCGCGATACCTTGCTGCTGCTAGCCATCGATTCGGATGATGAGGTGGGCTTCTGTTGGTGGGATGCCGGAGAACTGCAATTTTATATTCGTAAAGAGGATTTGCTTGCGGGGAATTTTGCTCATACCTATTGCTCTTTATATTCCAGCTGACAATCTGTCCAAAAGCTGCTGCTCTCGGCAGCAGAATTTAATGATGTCCTAACAGATAACGGGAGAAGTGGAGAGTATGTTAATTACGGTTACTCCAAACGTTAAGTGGGTAGAGGGCCAAAATACTACTGCATTTGGAAACTCAGGCTTATTGAAGGACAACATATATACATAGGGAACCGCGAATATCGCGGTTTTTTTTGTTGTGAGGACAAGAACTTGTATTCTTTAGAATTGAGGTCATACATATAGTTTCGCTAATTTTATTAGCACTAGTCAGTATGATTTCATTACCCATTATCGTATTTCACTTGATCTTTTTGATTTTCTAAACAAGCAAATAATCCATTTCTACAATACCGATCGTTTTCAATAGACATTAAAAAAAGATGACCCCAAACGAAAACGAATTCGGAGTCATCTTCTAATAGTTAGTTATTTTTAAAACGTCCACAATGGGGTGTACAGTTCAAGTTTTTAACGATGTTTTATTAGTACTAAACTTTATGTAGTCAATTGCTGATATATATTCTCTAAATCTTTCATTAGATCGGGTATCCAGGCTTCAGATCCTGGGATTGTCTCTGTGCCGCCATATACAAGCCATCGCAAAGTTTTTATTAGCCAACATAAACCGCCGATTTGCACTTGCCAGTTCAGATGATCGATATTTATATCAGTTACCTCTAGAAATGCTGATAGTAAATCTTCTCTTGATAGACAGTGATCCGCTTCCTTAATTAAGCAATACAAGTCACCAAGATGAGGACTTAAATAAGCATGGGACCAATCAATCGGCATAATTCCATTGTCTTGAATCAGAAGGTTTTTTGCATGATAATCAGCATGTACTAGCGAAGTAGGGACCTTATGATATAACATCTCTAAATGTTGTGGTAATACACCCTTAACGTCTAGTAATAATCTGTTCTCTGCTAATTTATCCGATTTCAAAAGATCGCCCAACATCTGAAGAAAGTCGTCTTCTGAGACTGAATATTTTTCGATGGTCTTTCTTGAGAGCAACCTTTCAAGGTTGACTGTTGCTTTCGTTCTTAGTCTTGCTAATTCACTCGCAGCTTCAAGAAAATACTCAGGTTCTATCTGCTGTTCCAAATCTCTTTTTCCGGCATCCTCCATGATGATAACTGCGCTGTCCTTCATTTGAATGATCTCAAAGATCTGTGGTGCCTTTAACTCCAATGGATGAACCAACTCTTTATAAATTGTAGCTTCCCTAGCCATTTCATTTCCGCTCCACTTAATAATGCGTGTTTCATCCCGTAACAACTTTACTCTGTAAACTTCGGAAAGAGCCCATTTCCTCAAGGGTGACCATTCAGTAACCTCATTCAACAAGGGCGTCTTCGAACAATAAGCTGATATTTTTGCTGGAATCATATATATTGCCTCCTCTTTTTCATTAACAAATCATATTTTTACACAATCCGGCAAAAAAAAGTAGACTTATAATTTCGTTTTTGTTATGATGTTGAATAGGGTCTCGAAAAAATTCGGTACTCTTTTTGTTTCTAAATATACGACACATAAATGGATATAGATGTATTTATAGTAAATAATATCTTGACGTTTATTGTGTAAACGAATACAATGAGAACAAATTATGTGAATGGGTTGGTAACGATGAAAATGTTTATGACAGGAACTATCGATTAATCGATAACTGAATAAGGTATGAACGATTAAGGTGATTCTAACAAGCGCCTAGTAAGGTTGTTTGTGTTGCCAACGTTTGTGCACTCCTGTTATGAACTTTCATCATTATTGCAATGCATACAAGAAACCTGCAAAAGTGTATTTACTTATGCTGTTCTCTTGTTGTTATAAGCCGTAGATGGACATTTGTTCATCTACGGCTTTTTTGCGTACATCCAATAGTCTCTTCACATAGGAAGGAGAAGTTCAAAGAATGAAAAGGAACCATTTGGAAATCATGAACGGCGTAAAGGTGATGTTATTTGTTTCACTTAAAAAATTGAAAACGAATTGTTTTAACGAGAAGTCAGAACTTGTCCCTTGTTGTAATGTTGCGTTATACGATACTTCGTAGCGACTTTCCGACTGAAACATCGGAATGCCCAGGCCTTTCATCTAGAATGGTCATGATTTACTGACTTCTGACATAGGGTCTTGGGTGGTATTGGTCTATACACACTTGTATGTATATGGGGGTGGGCACAGTGCCCAAAAAAGAGAAAACATCAATGTCATGGCTGCTACGATATTTGAGCCCGGTCAAAGGGCGGCTGATGATTTTGCTCATCTTGCTGTTAACCTCGACAGGCTTGCAGCTTCTGAATCCACAGATTGTCAAACGTTTTATTGATACGGCAGCAGGTGGCGGGGTATTAGCCAGCCTGATTCAGCTCGCGGGGTTATTCCTCGTTGCTGCCGTATTAAACCAGTTGATTACGGTAGCTGTTAGTTATCTTGGAAACGACATTTCATGGCGGGCAACGAACCAGCTTCGCGGGGATCTTTTGAAGCATTGCTTGCGACTGGATATGCGTTTTCATAATATGAAAACGCCCGGTGAGATGATCGAGCGGGTCGATGGTGATGTGACGAACATTTCGAACTTTTTCGCAATGTTTATCGTGCAGGTCATCGGAAGCTTTGTGCTGCTGGCCGGGATTTTAGGGTTTATGTTTACCGTGAATATGCCGATCGCTATCGTGATGACAGTCTTTACGCTGGTGTCGATTATGTTCATGGTGTTCATCCGTAATCTGGGCGTCAATTCATCGAAAAACGAACGTGAAGCCAGTGCTTCCCTGTTCGGATTAATTGAAGAACGCATTGCAGGGATTGAGGATGTGCAGGCCAACGGTAATGTGCCTTATGTCATGAATCGGTTTCATCGGATGATGCGCGCCGTGTTTTTGAAAGGAAGAAAAGCTTGGATGCTCCGGGTCATTCCGTGGAACACCACCGTCATCCTGTTTGCTCTTGCGGTTACCGCTGTACTATTACTAGGGGTTCGTTACTACTTGATTGGTGAGATTAGCCTCGGAACGCTGTTCCTCATTTATCAATATACACAGATGTTGAACGACCCGATTGAGATGCTAGGCGACCAGGTGCAGGAGTTTCAAAAAGCGAAATCCGGCATGCTTCGTTCTAGAGAATTGCTCTCGAATCGCAGCGAGATCATGGACGGGGAGCAGGATCATCTTCATGAGGGAGCGCTGGGTCTGGAATTTGAGGGAGTCAACTTCAGTTATAACGAAGAGAAGCCAGTGCTAAAAGACATTAATTTTACAGTTAAGCCAGGGGAACGTCTTGGCATTATTGGACGCACCGGCAGCGGGAAGTCGAGTCTCAGCCGTGTCTTACTTCGTTTGTACAATATCGACAGTGGGGTTATTCGTGTCGGTGGTACGGATATTACGAAGTTGAAGCTTCCGGCACTGTATCGCCGGGTCGGTATGGTTACCCAGGATGTTCAGCTGTTCGATGGCTCACTGCGTGACAATCTGACACTGTTTGATAGCCATGTATCGGATGCGTTCATTTTGGAAACAACGGAGCGACTGGGACTACGTCAGTGGATTGATGCGCAGCCGGAAGGACTGGATACCCATCTGACGACAGGCGGGTCCTCCCTGTCTGCAGGGGAAGCGCAGCTGTTTGCGTTAACCCGGGTATTTTTGACACAGCCGAGTTTGGTGATTCTGGATGAGCCTTCTTCACGCCTTGATGCTGCAACGGAAACGATGCTGCAGGTGGCGGTGGATCAGCTGATGAGTCAATGTACAGGGATCATTATTGCTCATCGTCTGGCAACGCTGGAGCAGGTGGATAAAATTATGGTGCTGGGTGATGGCCGAATATTGGAATTCGGAGCACGGGAAGCACTGGCGCAAGATCCGGATTCGCATTATGCCAGGCTGCTGATTACAGGCAGAGAGGAGGAATTGGCATGACGATCGCTGGTTTTATTGGGCGCCTATTTCGATTTAAGCCTTCATTGTTTTTATTTAATGGCTTGTTGTGGTGTATATTTCACTCCTTGCCGTTGTTGACTGGGATTGGAATGCAGTGGTTCTTTGACCGTGCCACGTCCAATTCTACCGATTATTTGTGGCTGGCTGTACCGCTGATCTTCATTGCCGTTGTGAGGGTCGCAAGAGTTGGGACATTTTTTGCAGCATTCTACCAATGGGTAACGTATATCTATCACATTCAGGCTATTCTGCGTACGAATATGCTGGCAGGCATTATGCGTTGGCCAGGACGGAATCTGCCAGCATCACCTGGCGAGGCGATGAGTCGCTTCCGTGATGACGTGGATGAGGTTGTCGAGTATGTGGAATCTTGGGTGGATTTCTGGGGGAAGCTTGTATTTACAGTGGTTTCAGTTGTCATTATGGCGAGCATTAATTGGAAGATTATGCTGGTCGCTGTTTTGCCGTTTGTGGTTGTGACGCTGCTTAATAATTTATCTGGTAACCGGGCCCGTCGATATGGACAAAAGAACCGTGAAGCTACCGGACGTATTACCAGCTTTATTGCGGAAACCTTTGGGGCGGTTCAAGCCCTGAAGCTGGGGCAGGCTGAGGATCATGTTCATGAGCGTTTTTCGAAGCTGAACGAAGACCGCCGACAGGCAGCGCTAAAGGATAATCTGTTCAAACAGTGGATGAGATCACTCAATCAACATGTACTCAGCATCTGTACGGGTTTGATCCTTCTGATGTGTGCTGCTGAGATGCAGGCTGGGCATTTTACCGTTGGAAATTTTGCCTTGTTTACGACCTATCTGGCAAACATCGGCTTCAGTATTTCCTTGTTCGGCTACATGGTATTTCAGCATAAACGGTTGAAGGTATCCTTTGACCGGATGCGGACACTGTTCCGCCCGGGCGAGGAAGACCGAATCATTGAGGCACGGGAAACTTATCTTAACGAGGACCCTCCTAAACTGCCTAAGATTAACAGAGATCCGAAGGAAAAGCTGAGAGAACTTGAAGTAAGCAACTTGTCGTATCATTATCCGAATTCTGAGAACGGAATATCGGATATCAATTTCCGTCTGGAACGCGGCAAATTCCTAGTTATCACTGGACGTATCGGGGCCGGTAAATCTACACTTGTTCGGACACTGCTTGGCCTGCTGCCCAAACAAGAGGGCAAAATTCGCTGGAATAGGGAGGAGGTTGATCCTGCTACCTTTCTAATGCCGCCTAGAGCTGCATACACGCCTCAGGTTCCTCGTTTGTTCAGCGATACTTTGCGAGAGAATATTGTGCAAGGGAAGAAAGAGCGTGCTGAAGAATCCTTGGAACGTGCTATTCGTCTAGCTGTCATGGAAAAGGACATTCAGAACTTGGAACAAGGGCTTGAAACATTCGTAGGTCCAAGGGGCGTCATGCTGTCAGGTGGACAGATCCAACGTGCTGCGACTGCACGTATGCTGATGACGGGTGCGGATCTGTTCATCTTTGACGATCTATCCAGTGCGCTGGATGTGGAGACGGAGCAGCAGGTTTGGGATGGACTGTTCAAGGAGCGTGATGTTACTTGTATTGCGGTATCTCACCGGAGGGCAGCTCTTGCGAAGGCAGATCATATTATCGTTATGAAGGATGGCCGGATCGAAGCGGAAGGCAGCTTGTCTGAATTGCTTGCGACTTGTGATGAGATGCGGCTGCTGTGGCAAGGAGAGCAATCCTCTGTTGAGGAGTATGCAAATTGTACGAAGTAACATGAGGAATCTTACTATACTACACATGTAAAAAAACAAGGTCGGCTAAGGGTTCACCCTAGGTCGGCCTGTTTGCTTTTGTTGTCGGAAGGCAAGGGCACGTTCACATGAGGAACCGCTTATCTAATGATTGGGGTTTACACCATATTGTA
This sequence comes from Paenibacillus uliginis N3/975, assembly GCF_900177425.1. Lineage (NCBI taxonomy): Bacteria > Bacillati > Bacillota > Bacilli > Caryophanales > Paenibacillaceae > Paenibacillus > Paenibacillus uliginis. The sequence goes on from NZ_LT840184.1 coordinate 2,599,264, forward strand.
AAATATTGATACTTGAAAAAGTAGTATAATAAACAAAATAGATGCAAAAAAACAGGAGAATCCTGAATGAAATATATTAAAGCGAACTGGGTGGAAGAAGGCGAAAGCTACTTTTTTGAGATCGATGATCACGGTATAGCTTATCGGCAGATGATCATGAAGGATTGTGGAACACTCCAAGTTTCCATTGCTCCTGATTTTATTTTAAGTGATCAGCAAGTAACGGTAATGGAAGGCGATCAGGAAATGACTCCAAAGGAATTCGAGACCCTATGGCAACGGGCGATCGAACCTTATAGAGCGGAATGGATACGGACCAAGCCGCAATATTCACTGGGTGACCGAGTCAGAGGGACTCTTGCGATGTTTTATCCTCAGGGGGTCATCATCCGGCTGAACAATCAAGCTTATGCCGTTACGGATGATAGAGAGCTTAGAGAGCAGACGCCGTGGCATTACTTATACCCAGGTTACTGTATCGAGGGCATCGTTGCAGGTTTCGATGAAACCAACTTCTGGCTCGTACTTGAAAGTTGCGTTCTAACCGGGGAAAAGGTTCAGGAATCGATATTAGGATAAAGCAACTGTGCGAGTGAAAGGTGATGAGATGATGGATAAAGCGGAAGCGCTTTTCCTGCTTAAATGTCACGCGTTCGTTCATGAAGATCTTGAGCATGAGAAGATGCAGCATGGATTTTTGGGTATGCTTAGGCCTTTTCGCGGAGAGTTGGATGAACGTAATTTCCATGAACTGATGAATATTATCGAGGTGCTGGCGAAGGAGTTTGAGAAGCCGCAAGTGAATCGGGAGATTTTAGCATGCTTTTGGAGCATTTGTCAGCTTGCACGCGCGTGGGCCCTTTACCCAGACGGCATGCTGCAAAGAAACGGACTGCTCTCCAAGGAACAAGTCGAACTCATGGAAGAGTGGCTGGATATGATTTCGTATGCTGTCATGATCCTGTTGGAGGGTGATGGTCAGCTGGATGAGGCGCTGTGGGGATATCGGAACTACTGACTCTACGCAGGTTTTGAGACTTCTTGAGCTTGTACCTAATCAAATATTATGGTGAGGTTATGAACAAATGCGATATATACAATTAACAAAACACAATTTGGACCAGGAACATATTTGTTGCGCTTTGGGTGCGAAGCAATATGAACAAGCCGTTCGTGAAAAGAAACATTGGCTAACGGAGCGTATGGAAGAGGGATTAACTTTTTACCGACTGGATGATCGGGCCAAGGTTTTTATCGAGTATCTTCCAGCGGAAAAAGCCTGGGTACCTATTGAAGCGCCAAATTATATGTATATCAATTGTTTATGGGTTTCAGGTCGGCATAAAGACAATGGACATGGGAGAGAGTTGCTTAATAAATGTAAAGAAGATGCGATGGCTCTTGGGATGGATGGAATTGTCCACATTGTAAGCAAAAAGAAACTTCCTTATCTGAGTGACAAGCGTTATTTCGAACATATGGGCTTTACAATTGTAGATCAAGCAGACCCTTATTTCGAACTGGCTGTCCTCAAGTGGAATGATCAGGCCAACATGCCTACCTTTGCAACTTCGGTCAACAACGCATTGCCTGTTAATGACGGGGTTACTATTTATTACACGGCTCAATGCCCTTTTGCAGTGGGAGTTTTGGAGGATCTAAAGAAAGTTGCAGCTGAACAAGGGGTGGACTTTACCAGTCATCGATTGAACACTAGGGAAGAAGCGAGGAAGGCTCCTAGCGTATGGACAACCTTCTGCATGTTATACAATGGTAAGTTTATTACTCATGAAATTATGAGTCCAAACAAATTCGAAAAATTACTTCTGAGCATAAGTAAATAAGCTTCTTAGATAGCTGCGCGTGAGATCGCGTGGCTTTTTTGCAAGTAAACGCAAGCTTTACTTAGACCTGAAATTTTTAGGTGAATTACCAAACAAGCTATTAGTTTTTCTATGATTTTTTAAGGCTGACCAGTTCATAAAATGAGATGAATTAAAGCAACTTATCCTGAGGCTGATGGGGATTTAGTAGAAAGCGTTCTGACTTCTTATTGAACTTTTCACTTCATCATGCTTATAATAGATCGATAATATTAGAAAAAGGTGTATAGATGAGTATATTAAACGTTGAAGGATTAAGTCATGGTTTTGGAGATCGCGCTATCTTTAAAGATGTTTCGTTCAGACTTTTAAAAGGCGAGCATATCGGATTAATTGGCGCAAACGGCGAAGGCAAATCTACTTTTATGAACATCATTACGAGCAAGCTGCAGCCAGATGAAGGCAAGGTTGAATGGTCCAAGCGGGTACGCGTCGGTTACCTTGATCAGCATGCTGTTTTGACCAAAGGGATGACGATTCAAGATGTACTTCGGGGTGCGTTTCAATACTTGTTCGACCTCGAGCAAGAAATGAATGAAATGTACAACAAAATGGGGGAAGTGTCCCCGGAAGAGCTGGAAAAACTGCTGGAAGAAGTCGGAACTATTCAAGATACGCTCACCAGCCAGGATTTTTACATGATTGATGCCAAGGTGCAGGAGACAGCCCGCGGTTTGGGTATAACTGACATAGGACTTGACCGTGACGTTAACGACCTTAGCGGCGGTCAGCGGACAAAAATATTGCTGGCAAAACTGCTGTTGGAAAAGCCGGATATTTTGCTTCTTGATGAGCCTACCAACTATCTTGATGAACAGCATATTGAATGGCTGAAGCGTTACCTTCAAGAGTATGAAAATGCATTTATACTGATCTCGCACGATATTCCGTTCCTGAACAGTGTAATCAATCTGATTTACCATATGGAAAATCAAAAGCTGAGTCGGTATGTAGGTGACTACGATCAGTTCCAGCAAGTTTACGAAATGAAGAAACAACAGCTTGAATCGGCTTATAACCGGCAGCAGCAAGAAATCTCGGAGTTGAAGGATTTTGTTGCCCGTAACAAAGCCAGCGTGGCTACCCGGAATATGGCGATGTCCAGACAAAAGAAACTCGACAAGATGGAAGTGATTGAACTTTCCAAGGAAAAGCCGAAGCCGCAGTTTAACTTCAAGGAAGGTAAAACAGCCGGCAAGGATATCTTTGAAACGAAAGATCTGGTCATCGGCTACGATAGCCCACTATCCAGACCTCTTGATCTGCGGATGGAGCGTGGACAGAAGGTTGCGCTTGTTGGTGCGAACGGGATCGGTAAAACGACACTGCTGCGCAGCATTTTAGGTGAAATTCCGGCACTATCCGGCTCTGTAGAGCTTGGTTATAACTTGGAGATCGGCTACTTCGAGCAGGAAATGAAAGAAGGCAACTACAACACATGCATAGAGGAAATATGGGAAAGCTTCCCTTCATTAAGCCAGTTTGAGGTACGTGCGGCGCTGGCCAAATGCGGACTAACAACCAAGCATATTGAGAGCAAAATTGCTGTATTGAGCGGCGGGGAAAAGGCCAAAGTCCGTTTGTGCAAACTCATTAACAGCGAAACAAATCTGCTCGTGCTCGACGAACCGACAAACCATTTGGATGTCGATGCGAAAGATGAACTGAAGCGGGCCTTAAAAGCGTACAAAGGTAGCATTCTGATGATTTCCCACGAACCGGAGTTCTACAGCGATATTGCAACAGATATCTGGAATTGTGAATCATGGACGACAAAAGTATTTTAACAAAGATAAACCCAAAAAGCCGCAGCTATGCGGCTTTTTCTTTGTGCGTTTAAACGGACTTAAGAGACTCTCATTTAGTCATTCAACTTATCCAGGTTCTATCACCGGATTCTGCTACCATAAAATATGATATAATCCATTGGAAAACAAGAAGGTATAAATTAGGACTTTATGCATATTGTAGGAGACACATTAACGCAGGAGGCATCCTTATGGGTATTTCAATCTCATCATTAGTTTTTATTCTGGCCATCGTTCGAATGTTATTAAAACTATGGTTTGTTAAAGGGGAAAAGATCAAGATTTCAGAGACGAGCGGAAAAAGGTTCTACACTTGGGGAGGATGGATTCTTTGTTTAATTTCTCTCGTGATTCTCTTTAACCTCGACTTCTCAGATATGAATATTATGAGATGGTTTTGGCTGTGCTTTCTCATCATTGCATCTAGCTTTAATGCATTCGCAGAATGGAAGTACATCAGGGAATCGAAGGAGCATATTATTTCGCTTGTTTCACTAATGATCGGGACGGCCTACATTCTTTTGTTCATGTTTTGAATGTTTTGAAACTTATTTCTATGTTTTAAATAGTATTTTTTTATCCGAAGATTATTCAAAATATTGGTCTATAACCCACAGAAGTGGGTATTAATTGTTAGGTGGTTGACTTCCTGTATATACAAGTATATGATTTGTCTATAAACAACCTGTATATACAAGATGACAAGGAAGGTGGATTTTCATGCTAACTAAGGGAAACCAGCCTCGAGATTGGTGGAGAGCATCTACGGTTTATCAGGTATACCCGAAAAGCTTTAACGATACAACCGGCCGTGGTACAGGCGATATTCGCGGGCTTACTGAGAAGCTTGATTATATAAAAGGATTGGGTATCGACATCGTATGGCTTCAGCCGGTGTATGTTTCTCCACAAAATGATAACGGTTACGATGTTGCGGATTATTACAACATTGATCCTGCCTACGGAACGATGGAAGATTTTGATGAGCTCGTTCAGGAACTAAAGAACAGAAGTATGCATCTTATGATCGATATTGTGGTCAATCATTCCTCTACCGAACATCGTTGGTTTAAGGAGGCGAAGTCTTCTCGGGATAATCCATATCGGGATTATTACATCTGGAAAGATCCTGCAGAGGATGGGGGGCCGCCTAACAATTGGCAGTCCAAATTCGGAGGCCCCGCTTGGCAGTTTGACGAAGGAACAGAGCAGTATTATTTGACTCTTTATGATAAGACACAAGCGGATCTGAACTGGGAAAATGAAAAGGTTAGACAAGAGGTTGTTGATTTGCTAACGTTTTGGGCTGAAAAGGGTGTAAGCGGGTTCCGGATGGATGTCATTAATCTTATTTCCAAAGATCCCTCATTCCCAAATGATGACGGCTCTGTACCACCAGGGGATGGGCGTAAATTTTACACCGATGGACCTCGTGTGCATGAGTATGTTAAAGAACTGAATGAAAAAGTGTTCAGACCGTATAATTTAGTAACTGTTGGTGAAATGTCTTCAACTACACTAGAACATTGCATTCGCTACTCTAATCCGGAGGAAAATGAGTTTTCCATGACATTCAACTTCCATCATCTAAAGGTGGATTACCCCAACGGACAAAAGTGGGAACTTAAGCCTTATGATTTCGAGGAACTGAAAAAAGTGCTTTCCGATTGGCAGATCGGCATGCAGCAGGGTGGTGGCTGGAATGCGCTGTTCTGGAACAATCATGATCAACCGCGCTCGCTTACCCGGTTTACGAACGAGGACCAATACCGGAACGAAAGCGCCAAACTGCTCGCAACCACGCTTCATGGATTGCAAGGTACGCCTTATGTCTATCAAGGAGAAGAAATCGGTATGCCGGATCCCAAATGGAATGATATTTCCGAGTTCCGTGATATTGAATCAAGGAATATGTACGAAATTCTTCAGCTAAGGGGAAAAACACCTGAAGAAGCTGCTCATATTGTAAGTGTACGCTCCAGAGATAATTCGCGGCTGCCCATGCTATGGGATGATAGCGATCAGGCTGGATTTACTACCGGTACACCTTGGATCAAGATCGATGAACGTTATCCGTTAATCAATGCAAAGGCACAGGTAGAAGATTATAATTCGATTTATCACCACTATCGAAAGTTAATCGAGTTTCGTAAAAGTATCCCGGTATTTACAGATGGAAGATACGTTCGTCTTGATGTAGGACATCCCCAGGTTTATGCCTATGCCAGAATAAATTCTGAAGAAACACTTGTCGTTATTTCAAATTTCAGCAAGGAAGAGGTTCGGTTTGAACTTCCCAAGAAGTTCACTGAGAATCTCCCCGAAGATCGGTTAGCAGAGCTTCTCATAGGTAATACAGCGGAAGAACCAGAACTCACTCCAATCGTTAAGCTTTCACCTTACGGGTCATATATGTGGCTGATTAAAACCATACAATAAAATCTCATAAAGTCAGGAGCGGGAGGCTATGGCGAAATTAGATCGTAAAAATGTGGAGCGGATCATTGAGGCAGTCGGAGGAAAAGACAACATTGAAGCCGCTACGCATTGTGTAACCAGATTAAGATTTGCCCTTGCGGATGAAAGCAAAGTAGATTCTAAAGCACTTGATGAAAATGATCTGGTGAAGGGACAATTCTCTTCCCAGGGTCAATTTCAGGTCGTGATCGGACCGGGTCTGGTCGACCAAGTCTACAATGAGATGATTGAAATTACTGGGGGCGCCAGAGCAACCAAGGATGATGTGAAATCGCTTGCCAGCAAGAAACAAAATCCACTCCAGCGGGCCATAAAGACGCTTTCCGATATCTTTATCCCGATCTTGCCGGCCATCGTTATGGCGGGTCTCCTGCTTGGAATTAACAATATTCTTACGGGACCCGGCATTTTCTATGAAGGCCAATCATTAATTGAGGTGCATCCTGAGTGGGCAGATGTGGCTTCCATCATTAACCTGATTGCAAGTACGGCCTTTACTTTCCTACCTGTCTTGATCGGTTGGTCAGCTGTGCGACAATTCGGGGGTAATCCGCTGTTAGGGATTGTTTTAGGTTTAATTCTCGTGAATCCGGATCTAATGAGCGCATATCAATATGCAGATGCCAAGCTGGAAGGCACAGTACCGGTATGGAATCTATTGGGATTTGAAGTTGAGAAGATAGGTTATCAGGGTCAAGTGTTACCTGTACTTGTCTCCGCATACATTTTAGCGAAGATCGAGAAGTTTTTAGACAAAAGGGTGCATGATTCTATTAAATTGTTAATCGTAGCACCTGTTGCCTTGTTAGTTACGGGGTTCCTTGCATTTATTGTGGTAGGTCCGATCACATTCATGATTGGTAATGCGCTTACTTCGGGACTTGTCAGCATCTTCGATTCTTTTGCTGCACTCGGCGGTCTGATTTATGGTGGTTTGTACGCATTGCTTGTTATTACGGGGATGCACCACACCTTCCTTGCGGTGGATATTCAACTCATCGGAAGCGAAGGTGGAACTTTCCTGTGGCCGATGCTTGCCTTGTCTAATATTGCACAAGGTGCAGCAGCTCTTGCCATGATGTTCATTGTAAGAGAACAGAAAGCGAAAGGCCTTGCCGTAACCTCATCCATCTCCGCCTTTTTGGGCGTAACCGAGCCGGCGATTTTCGGTGTCAATATACGTTTCAAATACCCCTTTATTTTCGGAATGATCGGTTCCGGGATCGCAGGCGTACTATTAGCCGTAAATAACGTTCTTGCTTCTTCCATCGGCGTAGGCGGCATCCCGGGATTCTTGTCGATCTTCCCGAACCAATGGGGTGTCTTCTTTCTGGGAATGGCTATTGTTCTTGTGATTCCTTTTACCGGTACGCTATTGTATGGCAGATACCAGTTGTCCAGGCAGTCTAATCGGTTGGAGAAAGAAAATACACTGGATTCGGCAGTAAGTGAACAGGCAGTAACGACGGAAGCAGCGAGTGGTCAGAATGAGGTTTCACTAAAATCTGAAGCAAATCCAATTTCTGCGAAGCTTACGGTTGATATCGCGGCACCGCTGAATGGAGTAATTGTGCCTCTATCAGAAGTCCCTGACCCTGCTTTTTCGGAAAAACAGATGGGGCAAGGAATTGCCATTATTCCATCCGAAGGGAAGGTATATGCTCCATTTGACGGAACCGTTGCACACCTGATTAAGAGCAAACATGCACTCATTCTAACCGATGCTAACGGAATTCAGGTTTTGATTCATGTGGGAATTAATACGGTTTCCTTAAAAGGGGACGGCTTTACCGCCCATGTGGAGACAGGATCGATTATAACACAAGGACAACTTTTGCTTGAATTCGATAAAGAACGTATTGAAAAAGCAGGTTTGCCAGTCATTACCCCGATTCTTGTTCCGGATGGGCAGGATGGCATTCAGGAGATTAAAGAATATGAGGGGAGAGCTATTCAAGGTAAGACCCCGGTATTGCAGGTTTCACTCGATCCTAAATCTGGCGTTTCAGACATGGAGCAATGAAATCGCTGCAAAACATGGTACAATAGCTATGGTGATAAAGCGATGACAAACAATATTTTTTTGACACTTTACAAAGATTACGTCGAACGTATTGATGCGGGAATCCTCCAATCTGGAAGTAAACTTCCATCTGAGAATGAGCTTGCTGTGACATACCAAACCTCAAGAGAAACCGTACGCAAGGGATTGAACTTACTGGCACAGAATGGTTACATTAACAAAGTAAAAGGGAAGGGTTCCTTTGTACTAGATACAGGCCGATTGAAATTTCCAGTGTCGGGTCTGGTCAGTTATAAAGAGCTTTCCGAACGATTAGGCAAAAAGAGCCGAACTCTTGTTTATGTAACTGAATGTGTTCCGGCAGGAGACAAAATAGCTAAGGAGCTTCATATCCGAGCAAATCAGCCTGTATGGAAGGTTATACGTGCCAGAGAAATTGAAGGTGAACGCATCATTCTGGATATCGATTATTTGCTTGCTGAAATCGTTACGAATTTGACGAAGGAAATCACGGCAGATTCCATTTATCAATATCTGGAGCAGGAACTTCATTTAAAGATCAGCTACGCAGAGAAGGTTATTTGCGTGGAACGGGCTACGGAGATGGACCATCAGTATATGGATCTCAGAGATGATACCCATGTGGTTGTCGTCCGGGGATATGTTCATCTGGAGGATACAACGCTCTTTCAATATACGGAGTCGAGACATCGGTTGGACAAGTTCCAGTTTGTAGATTTTGCAAGAAGAATATCCATGGTGGAGACTTCGTGAGCTTCAAAATGTATGACCGTTTTCTCAGGAAGACGGTCATTTTATTTACAATCTGATGTGATCCTATTATCCAATATATCGATACTTTTCATAATTTTAGCTAGCATTACATCAAGATTTACGATAATGGCCATAATTAAACACCTCAATTCGTTAGATCGTTATAAATACTTCGAAATCATACTTGGTATGGCTAAGGGAAGTACCTGTCTGCGTATGCATACTTCGAGGAGGGTCAAACAATATTAAAGAGCCTGTTGGTCAGGTAGATCAAGCTAAGTCGTATGTGAGCAAAAAGCCCCCTAGTAAGATCGTTCTGATCTTGGAAGGGGGCTGCCCGTTTATATTTTAATGAATCTCATCTAAAAGATCATAAGCTTCCTGTTTAGTCTGAACTTGCAACAACCGATCACGGTAATCATCGTCCATCAGCTTGCGGGACAGCATTTGCAGTATCTTGAGATGCTCATTCCCTTTGTTCTCAGCGGGAATTGCAATCATAAAGATTAATTTGGCAGTGGAACCGTCTATACTGTTCCAATCAACACCTTCCTGCTTGATCCCGAATACAACACGTGGTTTGATGACTGCATTTGATTTCCCATGGGGAACAGCGATGTTCATACCGATACCGGTTGAGCTTTCCTGCTCACGATTTAGTATCGCTTGTTTAAATTCGGACGCAGAGTTTAGCACCCCGTGTGAGTTTAGCTTTTCGATCATTTCGTCTATTACGCCGTCACGAGAAGTGGCGGTTAATGCTGTATCAATGAGATCGAAGCTAACAATATCCGTCAACTTGTTGACAGGTTCATGCTGCTCTTCTTTTTGAGGAAGAGGCTTGGAATCAACAGTAGAAGCAGGTACAAATGCGTCTTCAACTAAAGCTTGAGGTTGATCGACATCAACATCCTTCTTCAACAGCTTTATCATGAGAGCGGTGACAATCGAGCCGACAATAACAGCGACAAAGAACATCAACACATGATCAACCGCTCCCAGAACTGCAACGATAGGTCCACCATGGGCAACCCGGTCTCCAACCTGACCGAGCATCGCGATAACGGAACCGGTCATGGAGCCGATCATAACACTTGGAATTACGCGCAGTGGATCTTGTGATGCAAAAGGAATTGCGCCTTCCGTAATACCGAACAAACCCATGGTGAAGGAAGCTTTACCGGATTCCCGTTCGGCCTCATGAAATTTGTCCTTAAATAGAAATGTTGCAAGTCCGAGGCCAATTGGCGGAATACATATGGCAACTGCAATGGGTCCCATAATTTCATAGTTTCCTTCTCCGATCATGGCAGAGCCGAACAAGAAAGCAACCTTGTTAACTGGTCCGCCCATATCAAAGGAGATCATGGCTCCGAGTATTAAGGCCAGTAAAATCGAACTTGTTCCTTGCATGCCTGCTAGCCAATTTGTTAATGACTCAAAAATTTGTGCGATCGGTCCACCAAGAAGATAAATAAAGGCTAATCCGACAATTAGAGATGCCATAACAGGAATAATAATGATTGGCATAATCGGAGTGATCGCTTTAGGCACTTTCAATTTCTTAATTCCTAGCGCAACATAACCTGCCAGGAATCCGGCAATAATTCCGCCGATAAATCCTGCCCCAGCCTCACTGCCATAGAAGCTTCCGTTAGCAGCAACGAAACCACCGATCATACCTGGAGCAATACCCGGCCGATCCGCGATACTATAGGCAATAAATCCAGCTAGGATCGGAACCATAAATGTAAAGGCAGCTGCGCCCAAACTTTCGATCGTTTTCCAGAAAGAGTCCTCTGGAATTTTCAAACCGCCTGGTGTAGGTACACCACCGAGGGATAGTGCAATAGCGATGAGCAACCCGCCAACAACGATGAACGGAATCATATAGGATACACCGCTCATCAAATGTCGATAAAACTCATTTTGCTTAGCTGCTTTCTGTTTTCCATTAGTGCCTGCCGCTTCAGAGCTAGGCTGTCCTTGATGAAAGGGAACTTTCCCGCTGATCACTTTTTGAATTAACGCTTCCGGATTTCGAATACCTTCCTGTACACCGACGACTAACAACTTTTTGCCGAGAAACCTACTTTTATCCACATATTTGTCTGCGGCTATTATAATGCCGTCTGCTTGGGCAATATCCGCTTCGGTAAATTCGTTCTCCACACCGATGGAGCCCTGGGTTTCCACCTTCATGGAAACGCCTAACTTGTCTGCTGCCTTCTGCAAGTTTTCTGCAGCCATATACGTATGTGCAATACCGTTTGGGCATGATGTAATTGCTAGAAGCTTCATCTTGACCTTCCCCCTTGTTTTCTAAAACGTTTACAATTTAATCTTAGCGGATTAAAACAAAGGAAAAGTTTTTAATTTTACCGGAGCTTCCGGCAAAATAAGATTATAACAAGGAAAAAATGTCCTCTGGCTGCTTGGCGTAAATAAGCTGCTCGTTTAAAGAGGGCTGTTCACTGAGCAGGGAAAGGCGGTGAAACAATTTTTTCGTGTTCTCCTGCTCCTCGTTTCGCAATGCCAACATAAATACAATCCATACTTTCTCCTGCTCCCATTCCAGTGGCTCCTTCAGTGTAGCGACAGCAATTTGCGACTGTTTAACTAATTTAGGGTCCCCATGCGGAATTGCAATTCCACCGCCAATGGTTGTGGATGACAATCTTTCTCGTAGAAGTGCTTGATGGGCATACTCTTGATCAACAAACCCCTGTGCATATAAGTTGTTGGCCAACTGTTCGATAATTTCAAAACGATGAGAGACCTCTACTTGTGGAAAAATCAATACTGGTCGCGTATACATTTGTAAAATCGAGGTTGCTGCTTCATTTGACTGCTCATCCAGTCGATCGAGGAATTTATCTATTTTTTTAATATCAGCAGATTCCAATAAAGGAGATACTACGATATGTGGAATGGTTAAATTCTCTAAAGGAACCGTAGATACAATAAAATCAACTGAATTTTTATCTAAATATGTACCTAGATCCGCTTTTCTAATCGAGTCCAATACTTGTAGACCACTGAAATTACATTCCAGCTTCGTCCGCAAAATTTGCGAAATACCTGTCCCCATGTGGCATACGGTAACGATACGCTTTTTTATCGTATTCTGTTTGTTCAGTCGTTCAATTGCTGCCTGAAAGTGCAATGTAAGATAGGCGACCTCATCTTCAGGAATCGTAAAATGATAGCTTTGCTTCAGTTGGTTCGTCGAGTAAATGACCATATCGAACATATAGGGGTACATTTTTTTAATGTCTTGAAGAAGTGGGTTGGTTACGCTGAGTCCATAGCTTAGACGATTGATTGTGGAACTTAAATGAATGCGCAGCCCTTCCGTAAGCGTACTATCCTTAGTGAAATCAACGAATGAAAGACTGGATATTTTTCGCAGGAGAGAATCAACCAACTCAGTAACCTCGGCTGTAATTATTAACGGTTGATGATGGACTGTATCCATCCGGGTATTGGAACGGATTTTAGCACCTAGCAGATGCGCCGTTAAATAAGAGATCTCATCCTCGGAGAAGTGGATAGAGAATAGACGTTCAAGCTCTTGGATGAAGGTCCGTGTCCCTTGATATTCTTTTTTTTCCTGAATAAAGGCTTTTTCTTGTTCCGAAAAAGAGATCGGTTGCTTCAGTTTTGTTCTTCTGATCATTAGCAATGTATGGATGAGCAGATTATCGAAGGCTTCATCTGTAAATCGAAACGTTTCTTGCTCCTCCAACTGCCTAAGCTCCCGGGTTACGATGTTTAGCTCCTGGACTTCAAATTTCTTTTTGATAAATTGAGTACTCGTTGTGCCAATCAATTGGTATACTTTGGAGAGCGCGGCTCGCTTCTCTTTCTCATTCCCTTCGATCGTGATGCCAACCTTTTGCTTGGAGATAATGCTAAGCCCCCATTTAACAAGCCAGTGATCCAAAGTGTCTAAATCTTTCCTGATCACTGATCGATTGACAAAATATTGTTCAGCCAGCTCCTGTAGTGTTGTTGGTTTTGTATTCATTAGGAGTTTGTAGGCGATAGCAGCAATACGGTTATCGTCCTGTTCGTATTCGTTCTCTTGGGCTGATCGGAACAATTGATCGAATAATTCCATCTGTTCATGTTCCTCAATATTCAATTTCACACCAAACCCCGGCTTTCGAACAAGAGTTGCATTGTAATGCTCGGATAAATAGAGGTCAATCGCTTCGAAATTGTTTCGGATCGTTTTTTCTGAGCAGTTTAATTTCATAGCCATGTCTCGCACCACATAATATCGGTCTGTGTCAGCTAACAGCATCCGCAGAACTTCCCTCTGACGTGTATTCATCAATTTCGTCAACACCTTGCTGTTTTTAATTGTTTTTAAGTTCAAATCGCCCTCATTATAACCTAGTGGTCAAGGTTATCCAACCATAGCAACTGCTCATCTCTAGTATGAAGTAAATACAGCTTGGCCATCCCGCCTAAAAATTGGTAATCCGAGGGTGTTATACTAATCAGATTTCTTATCAACCCCATTTTGTGCGACAAACCAAGTCTGCTATAGCCTTAGACTATAACTAGATATAGTTTAATACTGTTACTCTATATCCACGAATCCGTGATATCTTACTTGTAACAATTTGTATGGGAGTGTTACGAGATGGCAAAGAGTAGTGTTTTGGGATATCCACGTATTGGTGCGGAACGCGAATGGAAGAAAGCTCTCGAAGCGTACTGGTCAGGCAAGATCGAAGAATCGGAGTTTCACAGTAAGCTGCAGGAAATCCGTCTGGATCATCTGCGTAAGCAGAAGGACAAGAGCTTGGATATCATACCCGTAAATGATTTCAGTTATTATGATCACGTACTGGATACAGCTACGATGTTCGGCATTATCCCAAAACGTTTCTCTTATGAGGGCGGTGTTGTACCTTTGTCTGTTTATTACGGCATTGCCCGTGGGACAAAGGATGCTGCAGCAAGTGAAATGACCAAGTGGTTTAACACCAACTATCACTATATCGTTCCTGAATTGGATGGGGTAACACCGGTAATTACCGAGAATAAACCCCTAGTGGCATATCGAGAAGCGAAGGAGAAGCTCGGTATCGAAGGAAAACCAGTTATCGTTGGACCATTAACCTTCTTGAAGCTGTCTAAAGGATATGAAGTCTCGGAGACGGATGCCTGGCTGGAGCGTTTACTACCGCTCTATGTACAGATTCTGCAGGAGCTTGCACAAGAAGGGGTTCAATGGGTACAGATAGACGAACCGATTCTTGTTACGAAAATAAGCACGGCAGATCTCCAGCGGTTAAAGACGATTTATGAGACCTTTTCTTCATCAGTGCCTGATCTGAACATCATGCTGCAAACCTATTTTGAATCGGTAGAGAATTACAGTGATATTATCCAGCTGCCGGTCAAAGGAATAGGGCTCGATTTCGTACATGGATTCTCCGACAATTTGTCGTCGATTAAAACTTTCGGTTTCCCTTCTGATAAGGTTTTAGGTGCAGGAGTCATCGATGGTCGTGGCATCTGGAAGGCGTCACTTCGTGATAGACTCGTATTACTGGAAGAACTTACGGATCTCGTGACTACCGACAAGCTAATTGTACAATCTTCATGCAGTCTGCTTCACGTACCAGTCACGGTGAAAAATGAGGAAAAGCTCCAAACTGAACTGAAAAATGCTCTCGCATTTGCTGATGAGAAGCTGGACGAGCTCATCCTTCTGACGAAAGCAGTCTCATCTGGCGGGGCTGCTGCAATTAGAGAAGAATTGGAGCAATGCGAGAGTGCTCTTCAGGCACTCAAGCTATCGGATGAGCGTAATCGTAAAGATATTCAGCAAACCGTTGCTGCCATTAGTGCAAAAAATCCAGAACGCAGTCAGCCATTTGCTGAACGTCATATTGCTCAACAGAAGAAATGGCAATTGCCGATTTTTCCGACGACGACCATCGGTAGCTTTCCGCAGTCCGTTGAGGTACGCAAGGCCCGTCAACTGTGGCGTAAAGGCGAGTGGAACAATGAACAGTATGCTGACTTCATCCGGGAGCAGATTGATATCTGGATTAAGCTGCAGGAAGAGATCGGGCTGGATGTTCTCGTGCATGGTGAATTTGAACGGACGGATATGGTCGAATTCTTTGGTGAGAAGCTTGCAGGCTTCGCTTTCACTCAATATGGCTGGGTGCAGTCATATGGTTCCCGCTGTGTGAAACCGCCCATCATATTCGGGGATGTAGCATTTGAGGAAGCGATGACGGTCGAGGAAACCAAGTATGCCCAGACGAAGACCAACAGACCTGTTAAAGGGATGTTAACCGGTCCGATTACCATCATGAACTGGTCATTTGTCCGTGAGGATATTACACGCGAACAAATCGCTTACCAACTGGCCTATGCGCTGAGACAAGAGGTTGAAGCGCTTGAGCAGGCAGGTATCGGTATGATTCAAGTAGATGAGCCAGCGGTTCGCGAAGGACTTCCACTTAAGGAAGAAGATCAGGCGGAGTACCTGGCATGGGCTGTCAAAGCCTTCCGCATGACCACATGCACTGCACAGGATACAACACAAATTCACACGCATATGTGTTATTGCGAGTTCCATGACATGATTGATTCAATCGAGGCTATGGATGCGGATGTGATTTCGATCGAGACTTCGCGTAGCCATGGTGAACTTATTCATAGCTTCGAGGTCAACACTTACAAACTAGGCATCGGATTGGGCGTATATGATATTCATAGTCCGCGCGTTCCACGAGTAGAAGAAATGACCAGCATGATCGAGCGCGCCTTGCGTGTACTGGATCCAAAGCTATTCTGGATTAATCCGGACTGTGGACTCAAAACACGCGGTCTCGAAGAAACAGTTGATTCCTTGCGTAACATGGTTGAAGCGACGCAGATTGCTCGTGAGAAGCATTCCCTTAAGGTGTAGTGGTAGGCTTATAACTGTTAAGCTGACGGGAAATGATATAGTTGAATATCAAACATTAAATAGCAGGCTGTCACAACAGCCTGCTATTTAATTATGCTTAAGATGAATATAACAACTAATAAAAGTACATAGATTACGTACTGATCATATTGCTATAATTGTGACACATAAGATTAGAACAAATTTCCTTTTATAGTTAGGAGCTGGAGCGTCAAATGAAACGGGTTACGTTGCGCCAATCCCAATATTCAGATATGGAAATGATTGCTGATTAACGAGCAGTTGTACTGCGTAGTGATCTGACTAGAAAACGTGTCACCTTAAACGTCTTACAAGGAAGCTCTGCCAAACAACTTTATATAAAATTTGGTTTTAACGTTGATCGGGAGGATGCGATTGATGTTTATAAGTCTTTAGTTGTAGAAGGAGATTAATGAGGGACGGCAGCGAGTACATAATGGCATTGGACAAATAAAAGTATGGAATAGGGGTCGCATTAAGTGCGGCTTTTTTGATGCATCCCTTGTTTTGTTTTATTTTGTTAATACTTTTAGACGTTTTTCGTATTAACTATTGTAAGACTCATAACAACAAATTGCGCAATTTGTTCATCAACGTAATGAGAGGAGGATAGCAGTTGGAAATTGCCCATGTGCCTACAAGAATCTGCGAAAGCACCAAAGTTGACATACATGATGGATTCATGTCGACAGAAAAATTCACACAAATATATGATATGTACTATAAACGTGTCTATAAGTATGTTTGCTATCGAATCCATAATCACTATTCAGCTGAAGAGATATGCAGTCACATATTTGAAGTTGTTATCTCAAAATACTGTACCTTCTCACCAGAAAAATCGAACTTTGAGGTGTGGTTGTTTGCTATTGCAAGAAACTCCGTAGCTGATTATTTCCGATCACAGAAGAAAAAGAGAGTTGTCCTTTCACTGGATGCCATTTTGGATATGGTCTTACCTAAGTCATCACCAGAAGAGATCGTGATCCAAGACGACAATAATCATGCCTTATTCAAGGCGCTTACAAAACTAAGTGACAAAGAGCGGAATATCGTTGCAATGAAATATGCAGCGGGTCTAAAAAACTCCGAAATTGCAGAACTACTTGGTGTAAGTGGTTCAAATATTGGTGTAGTTGTTTACAGAATTTTAAAAAAACTACAAAAAGAATTGGTTAAAGGAGGATTTAAGTTTGAGTAAAAAGCAGGATCTCAGTGAATTTCATGATGTTACGAACTTGCTCACAAATGTAGAACTAGATGACAACACACATAAGGATCAAATTTACAATCGCCTAAAATTCAAAATAGAAACAGGGACCATTCAACGATTTAACACAAAAAAGGACGGTGTATACATGAAAAATAATAAGTGGAAATCTATTGCTGTAACTGCCGCTGTTATGGTTTTACTGTTCGGTACATTTTCAACTACATCATTTGCGCAAGATATGATTCAATCCATATTGGCGCGCTTCCAGGTTGGAAACATGGAAATTACCCAGTATGATAAAGAGCTACCTGATACGGGAGTAAACCATACAGATGTCAAGGTGCAAGGGAATGAATCTCAGGGAAATCAGATAGAAGCTCCTCAACAGATGACGTTGAAAGAAGCACGTGTAGCTATGGATATCGACTTTCCAGCTCCAACATGGTTGTCGGAAAACTATCAATTTTTGAACAGTGTCCTACATGGCGAGAAAATGATTGAGATTCAATATGAAAAAAAGGGAGAGTTTATTTCGTTGTTGATTTCAAGAGGAGCTAATAATGCAATTAGCACTTCTGAAGAGGTCAAGACAGAAACGATTGATGGGAAGAAGGTGTATTTTGCGAACGGAATCGTGATTTGGGAGTATGAAGGGTTCACCTACGAATTGTATCAGATGGCGGAAGAGAATTTTGATACTGATGCAATCCGTAAAATAATTAATTCATTATCAACGGAGAACAAATAATTCACGGTTAAGGTTACGATAGATAGACAGACTACAGATATGAACAAGGCTGCCAAGTAGATTGGCAGCCTTTTACAACAAAAGGAACCGCGTAAAAAGACCACCAAACATATAGGACACGAGTATTTAAATCGGTAGGGCAGAAACCCTGACCATATGCTACCATGTAATTGAATTCATGTATCCAAGTCAATAGAGAAGATGATAGGAGAGTAGGATGGACAAAAAACTGATGAAAGTTCTTAAGAAACTGTACCACCACAGCAACGGCACATATGATACTGAGCGCGAGTTGATTTTGTATAGAGAAGAAGCATTGACCAAGAGGGAGCTTGAACTTCTCCAGGAGCATAGCTGGCCTGTCAATGAAGTGGTGTACATTACGTACGATGCGCATTTCAGAAACTGATGGCTATGCAAAAGGATGATTAGCTGTCTTGGTCTAAGCTTGCTGACTGGTTTGTTGCAGGCGTAGGGGGCAGTAATCCCCGCGGAATATCTGGTTTAATGAGCTACCATATGATGATCCATGCACATGAGCATGCTTATCAACAGGCAGAGAAGTTTGTTGCTTGTCGAGTATGTGGCTTTCAAAGAGATAAATGGGAGCATATCTCGAATATGCGCTATGTGATGCATCTGGGTTATGCTTATGGCACCGTTCCTGAAGGAGCATACGTAGATCTTGTCGAATTGGCAACACTGGAGCCAGTTACGCCAACCGATGGGGATATTGCAACGTTTCGCCAACTTTTAAAAAGTCTGGATCTGGCTTCTGAAGATGAGACACCAGGAATTTTCGAAAAGCGTCTAACCGCATCAAAGCTTGTGCCAGGGAACAGCGGAACGCGTCGGGGGATTTTGATATCGCTGGCCATGGCTGGTGTAATTCCCAATACGCAGCTGTCGCTTAGTCTTGCGAACTGGACTGGTTTTGATGTGATGCAGGAGGCTGCAATCCAATTAAACAATACAAAAGGACGCTCTGATATGGAAATGCCCTGGGCTGGCTGGATGGGCGGACTTCGCGTGGATTGGGATAAGGCAGAGCAGTGGTTCGGTCAATATCTTTAGAATAAAGAAATAGGAAGTGATAAAGAAGATGCAGGGTACATTTCGCTTTATAACCGATACGGCCACAATGTGTGTTTACGATCTCGGAGAGCTGAAACACCGCTTGGATGACACGTCAGACTGGTGGTCTATTTCGGAAGACGAGCTTGCAGAAGTGAATGCGGGCAACTGCTTATTTTTTAATCTGGGTCAAGACGGGGTTTATGAAGTCAATTGGATAGAAGCTGATGTGGGCATGGAGGATGGGGGGGCTATGACTGAAGTGCTGTACTTTCGCGTTTCCTCCGGCAGCGTATTTGTGGGGGCCGCAGATGATGTAACGGGAGATGGTCTGGAGCCAGACCATACATGCGAGGGAGTTTTTATAGAGCTAGAGCCAGGCAGTTACGCCTGTATGGCGCAGAGAGAAGGAAACCAGATCAGGTTGGCATTAAGCAGAAGCGAAACAGGTACCAATAGACGGGAAGACCTGATTCGAATATAATATATATTTTATTGTCGGACTGGGGTACCTGCAGCCGGAACTAGTGGTGAAGAAAACTTATAAAAAATTTACGATTGCCATGGAAAGATGAAAGGGAGTTCTCATATGACGAATCATAATCAACTTAGACCGGGACCTGCTTACCTTGAAGGAATAGCTCTGCCGGAGAAGCCGGAAGCATGGGCAGAGGAGGAATGGACGGGCAAGCTACTGACCAGGGAGGGCCATAAGAAATTTTATTTATTTTACTACGGCGAATTGATGGACGATCTGATTGCGACGACCGAATTCGCGCCTCAACTGATTGTTGCAGAGAATGCCGTCACCGGCAAGCGATACGTTCTGTTCGACGGCTGTAAGCACGGATACGATGCCATGCTGTGCGACACTTATACAGACGAGCAGCGGAATAACCGGACGCCGTTGCTGCCGTATGTCGATGACGATGGTGAAGATACGTTCGAGATTCGTATAACCGTGTATTACAATGTCGATTGGGATGAGGAGTTCTCTGACGATGTGGACGAGCATGGGAAGATTGAATTGATAAACGGGGAACGCTGCGATTTTGCGGAGGCAAAACGAAACGGATTTGATGCGCTGAGCATTACCATTGTGAACACACGAGGACAGGAAACGGAAATTGCCCAGGAAGAGCTGGCTTGACCGAGATGCAACCGTGACTCAGATGCTGTCTAATGAAGTACGGCCTATCTGTACCTTGAATACTGCAACTTCCCCATCGGACGTTTAAACCAATTCCCTGAGAAGACTGATAGTTGACAAATAGTAATAACTGGATTAAGATACATAGCTATCAGCCATCATCAAAGACATGATTCTTGATTCAACCTGTCCAGAGAGAGAAGCGATTGGTGAAAGCTTCTTCAGAGCTTGTTTCAAAAATTACCCCTTTGTAGCTGTGTTTTTGAACCCGTGATCTGCTGATCAGCATAGGTACGGTACTAGAAAACACCGAATCATTCCCGTTACAGGATGACTGAATGAGGATCCGACGAGCACGCTGTTGTAGCGATTGCAAGTCTGGATCAAATTAGGGTGGAACCACGAGCTGAACGCACTCGTCCCTTTAGGGATCGAGTGTTTTTTTGCGTTCAATCAAAATTTATGGAGGGATAACAATGTCTATTGTAGTAACATTACCAGACGGAAGTAAGAAGGAGTATCCCGCACAAACGACGATAATGCAAATCGCGGAATCCATTAGTTCAGGAATGAAAAAAAACGCTGTAGCGGGAAAAGTAAATGGAAATCTTGTTGATTTGAATTGGGAACTTCGTGAAGATGCGGAAGTGAATGTGATTACACTGGATTCCGAGGATGGGCTTCATATTTATCGGCACAGTACGGCCCACTTGATGGCTCAAGCGGTTAAACGCATCTATGGCCATAATTCCGTAAACCTGGGAGTTGGACCGGTTATTGAAGATGGTTTTTATTATGATATGGACCTGAATAATTCGATTACAGTGGATGACCTGATCGTCATTGAACAGGAGATGCAGAAGATTGTACAGGAAGATCTTCCTATAGTCCGCAGAGAGGTCAACCGCAAGGAGGCCGAGCAAATCTTCCATGACGATCCTTACAAGCGGGAGTTGATCCATGATTTGCCCGAGAACGAAGTCATTACGGTTTATCAGCAAGGGGAGTTCATCGACTTGTGCAGAGGACCGCATCTTCCTTCCACTGGAAGAATAAAGGCATTTAAATTGATGAGTGTTGCAGGAGCTTATTGGCGCGGGAATTCGGATAATAAAATGCTGCAACGAATATATGGAACAGCGTTTCCTAAGAAGTCACAGCTTGAGGAGCACCTGTTTTTACTTGAAGAAGCTAGAAAACGGGATCATCGTAAACTGGGTAAGGAGCTGGGACTGTTTATGTTCTCAGAAGAAGCGCCAGGCATGCCTTTCTTCTTACCTAATGGGATGATCATCCGTAATGAACTGGAGCAATTTGCAAGAAAGCTTCAGTTTCATAGTGATTATGATGAAGTGCGTACTCCGTTGATGATGAATAAGCGTCTTTGGGAAATGTCCGGCCATTGGGATCACTACAAAGATAACATGTACTTTACTCAAGTTGATGAGACGGAGTATGCATTGAAACCGATGAACTGTCCAGGTCATATGTTAGTCTATAAGAACACGCTTCATTCCTACAAGGAGCTTCCTATTCGTATTTCAGAATTTGGTCAAGTCCACCGACATGAATTCTCCGGGGCCCTTAATGGCATGATGCGGGTTCGTACGTTTTGTCAGGATGACGCACATATTTTTGTAAGGCCGGATCAGATCGAAGATGAGATCAAGGGGATCATCGAGTTCATTGGTCAGATTTATCAGGTCTTCGGGTTTGATTACAGCATTGAATTATCAACAAGACCGGAGGATTCCATGGGCTCGGAAGAGCTGTGGGAACGCGCAGAGTCATCCTTAAAACAGGTACTGGATCAGCAACAGCTGGCATATCGGATCAATGAAGGCGACGGCGCATTTTATGGGCCGAAGATTGATTTTCACATCCTCGACTCATTAAAACGAAGCTGGCAATGCGGTACAATCCAGCTGGATTTCCAGTTCCCTGAAAAATTCGATCTTTCTTATATTGGAGAAGATAACCTGAAGCATCGGCCTGTTGTCATTCACAGAGCAGTTTTCGGGTCTATCGAGAGATTTATCGGAATCCTTACAGAGCATTACGGTGGCGCTTTTCCTTTGTGGTTAGCTCCTGTTCAAGTCAAAATCATTCCGGTGTCTGATCATTATTTGGACTACTCCCTGAAAGTGAAGAAACGTCTGGAGCAAGCAGGCATACGAGTCGATGTCGATGTAAGAAACGAAAAATTAGGATATAAAATCCGGGAAGCAGGTCTATTGAAGACTCCATACACATTTGTCTTAGGTGAGAAAGAGGTTAACTCTGAACTTGTAGCAGTTAGAAAACGTGGCGAGGGTGATCTAGGAACAAATACATTAAATAATGTGATAGATATGCTTAAACTACAAATCGATTCAAAAGAATAAGCCGCTCAAAACTAGATTCGATGAAAAGAAACCGCGTAAACTGCGGTTTTTTCATCGAAGGATATAAGTTCTTGTCCAAAGTGGCGTAAATATCTTTTATGGTGGGAGTATGGTACGATCCTATTGATTCAAATCCAGCAACAAATGAGGTGGCTCATGAATAACGAACAATGGAAGCAGGCTGAAACAGCCCTGTCTTGTATGGAAGTTATTAAGCACGGTGAAAACGACCCGGTGACGATTGAAGGTGAATCGGACGATCTTCATTGCATCGGAATCGGAACCGATGCCGCTGTATTTGTCTATGAACCGATGCCGGCCTATGCATACAAGCTTTATGCGAAGCAGGCGCTTCCTAAGAAGGAAGCGGAGATTGGTGTCTACCATGCATTGGTGGGCAGTCCCTATTTTCCCGTGTTTTATGGAGCTGGAGAGCGGTATGTGGTGATCAGCCATGAAAGTGGGTTAACGCTGTACGATTGCTTGCTCTATGGTGTACCAATTCCCAACCAAGTTATCGATGATGTTGAGGTAGCACGATCGTTCGTTCGAGAGAAAGGCCTTAACCCACGAGATATTCACTTAAAAAATGTGCTGTTGCAGGATGGCAGAGGTAAAGTGCTCGACGTGTCTGAATATGTTCAGAACGGGAACGACAAGAGATGGGAGCATCTCGTTTGGGCGTACGACAACGTCTATCCACTACTAGAGGGAAAGAAGTTGCCACTCTGGGTTTTGGAGGCCGTAAAAAACGGATATTACCGTCTTGATCCATCTAGCGTGAACCTACAGGAATTTGCGGATCAAATTAGAAGGCTGTTTTTTAGAAGATAGATTGATATCAGAGGACAAGAACATATACACATAAGGAACCGCGTAGATCGCGGTTTTTTTGTTGTAAGGATCTAAGTGCGAGTGTTCGGAAAGAAGCAACTAAGCCAACTCACTTTTTTAATTATGTCACAGGTATTACGATTGGTTCAATAGTTGCAGAGATTGCTGTAAATAGTGAAACTCTCTTTATTGTTGCTACCTTTTCAACCCAAACATGGAGCGGCAGCATGGCTTTAAACCTGAATGAATGGTTTTGACAGCAAGTAAAATCCATGCGATAATTTGTAAAAACTGTAAAGCCAAAAGCTCATTCCTTTTGAGATCAGATCAAAATATTACATAGAAATAGAGGAATTAGAATGCAAACTACAGAATTATGGATTAAAAAAGAAGACAGTAGTGTACGAAAGAAGCTACTTGATTATAATCTATCACAAGTAACAGATGAACTAACTGATCATGTTGATACTATTGAAATTACGATCACAAACGATAACGATGTTTTGGTGGCGGGTATTACTGCCTCTATATATTGGAAACAAATGCACATTGATTTTTTGTGGGTAGATGAATCATTACGCGGACAAAATAAAGGCTCTGAATTGCTTGCTAAGGCTGAAGATATTGCCAGACAATATAATTGTAGATATATTCAGTTAGAAACTTTTAGTTTTCAAGCTCCTGATTTTTATAAAAAAAGAGGATATACCGTTTTTGGAATCTTAGAAGATTCTCCTTGTGACGGAGCTAAACAGTATTTTTTAAAGAAAATCCTAAATTAAATTATACGGCATTGAGAACTTGGACTTGGATCAAATAATCTGTTGATCTGTCCATTTTTTATTTTGTCGTTGTATTATTAGATTTCATGAATTTAGTTATTGACCTGAAATGGGTACCATACTTTAGTATACGGATAGCGCTTCAAGTAGCTACTAACATGCTATTCAAATGCACTTTGTAATTGACAATTACTCATGAATCAGATACATTATGTGAGCTTAATAAAACGCTTTTATAAAGTATTTTATTAAATGAGGAGGCTTACGATGAAAAGCATTGGCGGCAATGCAATTGTGATGAAAGAAGTGAATATCAATCTCGTCCGAAAGGCGCTGAAGGCAGAAGGTGAAGCAACCAAGCAACAAATTGCGAAGGCAACGGGTCTTAGCGCCGTTACAGTAGGAACCATATTGCAGCAATTGTTGCAAACAACTGAGGTTAAGGAAGCGGCACTTTGTGCTTCTGGAGGAGGCAGACCCGCTCAGCGTTTTAAGTACAACGGAGACTATGCTTACGCCTTGACTCTTTTTCCTTACGAAGCTGCAGGACGTATAATCATTCGAAGTACAATTGTTAATCTTATCGGCAATATGATTTATGAGCGAATGGATGAAGTAGAGTATGTGGATTTAGCATGTTTTGAGCATATTATCGATTCGTTGATGGCTTCATATCCTGCTATACGAGCGATAGGTTTTGGATTGCCTGGAGCAGAATGGGAAGGGAGAATCATTATTTCAGACTATAAAGCTTTAGTTGGCGTTTCTATTGTGGACTATTTCAGAGAGCTCTATGGAATGCCAGTCATTATGGAAAATGATGTGAATGCTGCAGTGGTCGGTTATTGCGAGAGGAAGCATATCCGTTCAGATGCTGACGTTGTTTATTTGTATTTTCCAGATCGCTTTCCGCCAGGGGCGGGGATCCTCATAAACGGACAGCTGTTTAAAGGACGAAGAAACTTTGCAGGTGAAATTGCGAAGATCCCTTTAGGCATCCCATGGGGAGAGGCGACCTTTATGGCATCTTCCGTGCGGGTTGAGCAGGCCATTGTCCAATTGATCGTATCCATCTGTGCTGTTTTAAATCCAGATTGCGTCGTTTTATATGGCAGCTTCATAGAACAGGCGAATGGAAGGAGAATCGCAGAACTGTGTAGTAAAGAACTGCCTGTAAGTGCGATGCCTGAAGTTATAGTTTCAGAGGATTTTTCAGCTGACTACTTGGAGGGCATGATAGCACAAACGTTAGCTACGCTAGAACCAAGCATTGTATTATCTAGATATGAATAACTAAGGGGCGGGAATTGTGGCAACATTATTTTTGATTATTATTTATTTGTCATTTATCAGCTTAGGGCTACCTGATTCGTTACTTGGAGCAGCTTGGCCCGTCATACAAGCAGACTTTGGAGCACCGTTCGGTGTTGCGGGTGTGTTATCGATTATTATTGCAGCTGGAACGATTGTATCAAGCTTGGCAAGTGGTGCGGTATTAAAACGACTTGGAACAGGGCAAGTCACGCTGATAAGCTGCTTTATGACGGCGGCAGCATTGCTTGGGTTTTATTTTGCTCCTTCTATTATATGGCTGATGGTGTTGGCATTGCCGCTTGGACTAGGTGCAGGCTCTGTCGATGCGGCGCTGAATAATTATGTTGCTACGCATTATAAAGCACATCATATGAGCTGGTTGCATTGCTTCTGGGGTGTTGGAGCTACACTTGGTCCCATTATTATGTCTGGATTCATTCGTGAACATGATTTATGGCGGGATGGGTATTTGACCGTTGCTGTTATACAATTTGCGCTTGTGGTTGTACTGTTTATTACGCTTCCATTGTGGAAGCGGATGGAGAAAGTACAGAGTCATGCAGTGAAAGAAGGACAGGGGCCTCAAGATAAACTGTATGATGCTGGGTCTACTGAGCAGCCGATGCGAATGAAGGGCGTTAAGATAACCTTAATGACATTCCTCTTCTATTGCGGTGCTGAAGCAACAGTGGGATTATGGGGTAGCAGCTTTTTGGTAAACGCAAAGGATTTATCGGCGGCAGTGGCAGCACAGTGGGTATCCATGTATTACGGTGGCATTACAGTAGGGCGATTTATCACTGGATTTGTTACTTTAAAAGTAAGTAATCGTGTCCTGATTCGCAGTGGACTGCTAATTGCTCTGGCTGGAGCATTGCTGCTTATCCTGCCATTACCAACTTTCTATTCACTTATCGGATTTATGTTAATTGGCTTTGGCTTCGCGCCTATATATCCTTGTATGTTGCATGCAACCCCTGAGCGCTTTGGCAAAGAGCAAACGCAAAAGCTTATGGGCTACCAGATGGCGGTTGCTTACACAGGTACAACGCTGCTGCCTCCGCTACTTGGTTGGATTGCTGCGCAGACGACGATCACTATATTACCATTTTTCGTGGCGATTTATATTGCGGTCATGCTGTTTGGTTCCGAAAGAGTCAACCGGATCATGAAGCTGCGTTCGCTTCGCTCGGAAACGGCTTCTACCAATCACTCGATAAACGCATAGAAATGCTGACAATGAATACACGGTCTCTCATAAGTACGCTGAACTTTTGGGAGGCTTTTTTCTACCGATAAAAAGATGTCCTGCCTATACCAATTATCGAATAACAGATGAACATGAGGTGATTATATGGATAAATCTATATATTATACGATAGAACCCCCTAATAACTTTGAGCAACTACTAACTTTATATGAATCTTTAGGATGGAATTCACTTAAACTAACAGTCAATGATTTGGAACGAATGTGCAATCAAAGTTGGTATGCAATATATGCTTTTGATAAACAACAATTAGTGGGTATGGGACGTATTATTTCGGATGGTGTGATTACTGGAATTGTATGTGGAGTGTGTGTAATACCAAGCTATCAATCCGAGGGAATCGGCAAAGAAATGATGAATCGAATAATTCAACATTGTGAGCAAAATCGAGTAATTCCTCAACTTATGTGTGTGGAAAATTTGGAATCATATTACGAAACTTTTGGATTTGAGAAATTTACCATTGGTATGACAAAGAGAATAAATCGATAATCTTAACTTTTTTTATTTGCAAAGCTGAAGTATCTAAGCTATATTTAATTTAATTAGATAATCTAACTATATGAGAAAGGAGGTATTTGATTGAACAGAAAGCCTGCCAAAGAATATACAACAGAGCAGCAGTTGCCACAGCTTGGAACAGCGCCTTATTTGGATTTGATGGATCGTACAGCCTCTTCCGATACAGATCGGAATTCAGCGCATTTGGGACTTATTATGCTCTGGCTGGGAGATAACACTTTGGATTTGATGGATATTCAATTATCCTCTTTCGATATTACCGAAAGCAAGCTGGATCTACTATTGTTATTATCCCTTCACGCAGGGCAGGAGCTGGTTACACCTTCGTCCCTTGCCGATCGATTGGGGATTCGCCGATCCTCCGTCACGTCATTATTGAATTGGCTAGAAAAAAGAAATTGGATCATACGCGAACCGTATGCAAAGGACGGCCGTATGACCCACGTTCGTATCAGTTCCGAAGGCGACAAGCTCGTGAAACAAGTATTGCCCACATTCTGGTCAACCTGCGCATCTCTTGTAGAAGGATTAGATAAAGAAGAGCAGGAAGTGTTCAAAAGAGCGCTGGTAAAACTCAATAATAATATAGAAAAACGACTGGGATCAGGCAGATAATTTTTTTAACCATATAGTTAGATAATCTAATTACATGAAATTCGATCCAGGTCGGATTTGATAACTACATGAAGTTTATTTTGACATGAAGGTATGTGATTCAAATGAAACAAACTCAACGTATCGTGAACCAGCAGCAGAGTCGAGCGCACCATTTTATTACACTACGTACTATGGTTAAGGAGATGTTCTTGCATACAAAGACACAATGGGGCTTGCTTGTGCTTGGGGCTGTCTCTGTACTAGCCATCTCCATTCTAGAATTTATAATTCCTCAGTTAACCAAAAACATAATAGATCAGATTATCCCGGATAAAAGGTATCACGCACTGCTGGAAACGGGAATTCTTATTCTGCTAGCCGCATTGCTGCTAGGAGTCTTTAACTTCGCTAGCAGTTATGTGATGACACTTGTCAGTCAGAAGGCCATTTTTCAGTTGCGGAATAAACTCTACCAACACACCCTAAGTTTGGATTTAAAGTTTTATGATCGCAATCGAACCGGGGATCTCATGGCAAGGCTGACGGGTGATGTGAATCAATTGCAAGAACTGGTTTCAGCCAATAGCTTTTCCATCGTTGCTGACGTCATTACCTTTGCAGCGATAGTGGGGTATTTATTTTATACAGACTGGCAATTAGCATTATTGACGCTGATTACCTTGCCCCTCTTATTTGTTACATCACGATTTTTCAGTCTGCGTATTAAAAGTGCCTATCGATTAGTTCGTCAAGTATCGGCGGATTTAAATAACTCACTTCAAGATACGTTGTCAGGAATTCGTATGATCAAGTCATTTGCGAGTGAAGATACCGAAGCTGAGCAATTCTCGAGATTGAGTGAGCACCATCGGAAGGCCACAGTTTCTGCTTCACGACTGTCAGCTATCTTCTCGCCAATTATCGATTGGCTGAACTATGTCGGTATGACGTTGGTGCTTTTGTTCGGAGCGTGGCAGGCCATGCACGGACATATGACAGTAGGTGATATCGTAGCTTACCTAGCTTACTTGCGCCTGCTTCAAGCACCCATCCGCTCCTTCAGCCGACTGATTACCAAAGTACAACAATCAGCAGCAGCTTTCGAACGCATACAGGAAGTGTTAGCAACGGTTCCAGAGGTTTACGATAGGGAAGAAGCAATAGTTCTACCACCTGCTAAGGGAGAAATTGTGTTTGATGATGTTGAGTTTGCTTATGAAGAAGGGCAGCCCATTCTGCAAAATTTCCATTTGCGACTTCGACATAACCAAACTACGGCTTTGGTTGGTTCGTCAGGCTCAGGAAAGTCAACAATTGCTTATTTGATTGCTCGTTTGTACGACGTCCAGCAAGGGGACATCTACATTGACGGTCATCCGTTAACGGAGGTGACGGTGAAGTCTCTTCGACAGCAGATGGGCATTGTGTCCCAGGAAGTGGTCTTGCTTAATGGTACGATTCGTGAAAATATAGCGTACGGTAATCCTCAGGCAACAGCTGAAGAGATTAAAGCGGCAGCCGTGGCCGCCAACGCACATGAATTTATTACAGCTTTTTCACAGGGATATGATACCCCCATAGGCGAAAGAGGGGTCAAGCTTTCGGGTGGACAAAAGCAAAGATTGTCCATTGCCAGAGCATTCCTGACGAACCCCCGTATCCTCATTTTGGACGAAGCTACGGCTGCTCTGGATACAGAATCAGAACAACATATTCAACGTGCACTGTCATTGCTTCTACCAGGGCGTACCTGTCTGGTTATTGCCCATCGCCTCTCCACGATTCAAGGTGCGGATCAGATTGTTGTACTGGAGCATGGGCAGATAATGGAGATGGGAAACCATGAAACATTGCTTCGCCGAGAAGGGAGATACAAGGCACTATACGATATGCAATTTCCGACGAAATATACTTTTGAACAAAATTTAGAATAGAGGTGTACTATGAACAACCAAACTGCTGCTTCCGCAGTGCAAAGAAATTATTCGCTTATGACCATAATCCTTTGCTGGTCAGGTCTTGTCATCATGTCAAGCTTATACGTAACGATTCCGCTTATTTCTGTGTTTGCACAGCTTTTTAGCATATCCACGACGGAGGCTGCTGCTGCGGGAAGTACCTTTTCGATTGGTTTTGCAATCGGCTGCTTGATCTATGGCGCACTGTCTGATAAATACGGACGAAAGACCGTTATATTTGTGGGGCTACTTTTTCTAACAATTATTTCTTTATTGTTAGGTTTTGTTCACCAATTTCCATGGATCCTGATTTTGAGAGGACTTCAAGGTGCAGCAGCTGCAACCTTTTCTCCAGTAGCTCTCGCCTATGCGGTAGAAATGTATCCTGTGGAAAAACGGGTAACGACTATTGGGTTTATCAGTACAGGATTTTTGATAGCAGGAATTGTTGGTCAGGTTATAAGCAGTTTGATCAGTGAGCAATATGGATGGAACGCTGTTTTTTATATACTTGCTGTTATTTACGCTTTGACCGCCACTTTGGTTTTCTTCTTTCTTCCAAAAGGAGGTATTCATCAAGCCCATGCTAATATATGGGAACCTATTAAGCAAATCGGAAAAGTGTTTGTCCAAAAACAACTAGTGTTATGTTATCTCGTTGCGTTTGTTCTGCTTATGTCTTTTGTAAGTATGTATACCGTGCTGGGCAGCTATTTGAGTCAATCTCCATTTGATCTGAGCAAACAAGATATTCTTTATGTTCGTTCCATAGGTATCATAGGTATGCTCGTGTCTCCTTTCGCAGGAAGAATTTCGAAGCGGGTCGGCATACGTGTTACGCTGCGTGGGGGATTGTTGTTAGCGATTATTGGGTTAGCCTCTATGGGGATGATTTCTAATCTGCCGTTGCTTATTGTGATGAGCATCCTTTTTGTGGGAGGGATAGCGTTAGCGGTTCCTTCACTTGTTTCACTTGTTGGTCAGTTGGGTGGGAAAATGCGTGGGATAGCGGTATCTGTTTATACTTTTATATTGTTTACGGGCACAAGCTTTGGTCCGATTATTTCACTTCAATTAATGAAGAGCGGCAGTTATCTGATTACGTTTATCCTGTTGGCATGTATACTGTGCATTGGTTTACTAGCTGCATGTCTCATCAATCGTGAGGAATCTGAGTAGGATACACACTTTAATCTTGTGAGCCATGACCTTTATGATCGTGATATCGCGTTTTTTTATTTTATGTCCCCAAGCTCTTGTTATCATATGACAAAACTTGGGGACATTGTCGACATTGAATAAGGACGTAATAGCAACGAGTTTTTGCATTAGTCTTTTATTGACTCACGCCGAATGTTACTTACTTGAATCGACCATAAGCTCTGGCGTTACGAAGAATACGCCGATAGGCGGAAGGATCGAAAGTCCGGTAGACATATATGGCTGGTTTGGTGTTTACCTCTAGTATCCACGGTCGCATGCTCTTGTCGAGCGCGATATCGAGTCCTAACTCCTTTAGGCCTTGATAATTTTCACTTAATTGTTTACCTACCGATAATCCCATTTGATTCAATTCACGACGCAGCTCGCTAATTGAGGACTTATTCATATGAGGACGCATTAGGGTAGACAGCGATTCCATTTTGCCCCCATTACTGACATTGGTTACAATTTTATTGGCAGCTGCTTTTCGGCCGAAGATGGACATAGCTTCCCATTGATTGTTCAAATTTTTTTGAATCAATACCCGAAGATCGAATTTTCGCCCTTGGTAGGTCATCATGTGAATGCCCTGCTGTACCAAATACTTTCGTTTCCCAATTCGCGACTTGATGCGGGTGTTTAACTGGTCCACGGAATTGAATGAATAGGTAGAGATACCTTCTCTTAGCTCGAACGATGCATCGAAATGTCTTGTTGCACGCATAACTCCTTTACCGTGAGTACCAGTGTCAGGTTTTACGTACACCATTTTGTATCGACTCAGCATCTCTACCAAGCGACTGGAATTGTACACAGCTGTCTTGGGGATGTAACGTTTCAACGATGTGTTTTGCAGAATGCGCGTTTTTTTCCATTTACTAAATACATATCGAACAGGCAAAAAAGCACCACCCTTTTCCAAGAAATGTATTGATATCAATGTATGACAGTGACGACGATTAGGAATGGACAAAAACCTATTTGAGGCGGCGGAATTACATTGTGTCTTGAGATGCAGTAGATATTATCAATTATCCATTAGACCTAATTTTTTTATAATGATAAGATTGCGGCGAGAAGAACAAAGCTAGTAAATCTCATGTCAGAAAGGTTGAAAGATATGGAAAATAACGATCAGAAAGAACCGATGATTTTTGATATCCATGTGACGGAAGGAAGCAATTATGAGGTCGGTAAACAGCGAGCAATTACATTTAAGGAGCATTATCCAGATGATATCGCCTATTATACCAGTCCGATGGAAGGGAAAGACTATATATCTGCGGCAAAAGCTCATAAGAGAATGATGATGATTGATAAAATATGTCCCGGATTCACCGATGAAATACAAGGTTTTGCTGATGAAGTAAATACAGAAGCGGAAAAAATGATATGTTATGCAAATTCATATCACAACTCACCCAACTGCTGTCAATTTGCTGTACTTCCTTCAAACACTAGCGATGGACATTTTTATGTTGGACGGAGCTATGAATATTTCGTAAGAGATGAAAGGAGTTTATGCATTACTCGTGTAACCGGAAAGCCCAAACATATGGGTTTCTCGTTACAAAATGCGGGAAGAATGGATGGTATGAATGAATATGGACTCGTCGTTTCCATGTCCAGTACCGCTTACTTAAAACCTCTTGAAGGTGATGGATGTGAATTCTGGATCGCCATTCGCGCCATTTTAGACCGCTGCAAAGATGTATATGAAGCTCAATGTCTGATTGAAGAAATGCCGTTATGTACCAATTCGAATATTATGGTAGCAGATGCTGCTAATAATGTTTCAATTTTCGAGGTAGCAAGCTTTTCATCCAACAAAAAAAGAATATCTGTGCGGAAATCAGTTGGTGGTTTAATGGTAGCTACGAATCATTATGTAAGCCATGAAATGAAAGAATTCGATGAACATCATTTCTGGAATTCCGAAATACGCTATTCATCCGTCTGGAATTCATTATTGCGGGATGCTCCTTACATCAATGAAGAAAAGATAAGGAACTTACTGTCCACTGAGTATCCGTATGGTCCATGCTGCCATTTTTATTCAAGTGGTATGGGGACGCTAAGAAGTATGGTATTTGATGTGACAGATAAGAAACTGAAAGTTAGTTTTGGTCCGCCAGATACGAATCCATGGCACTCTGTCGATTTTGATGAACCAGTGGGACTTCAAGAGATTGTATGCAGGTATGATGATGTAAGTATTAACAATCCGGAACAATTTTGGAGAGAAATATAAATAACCGTTCATTAACCTATCGATTGGAAGGTTACTTAAAAAGAAGTGGCGAAATGAAATATAGGTGGAGAATCGGAATGAAAGAAAGCTGCCGCGGTTTGGCAGCCTTTTTTACGTTTAAGCGCAGTACTACAGGCTGCTAACGCCGCCACCTTCGTATTCAAATATAAAATTTAGAACTTTGTCCGTTTGTCGTTCATTGCATTGTTATATAGGTATACATGTTACCAGAGAGGAGGGGAAGATGATCGACACGGGGATGATTGAACAATACGTTCATCAAGTTCAAGCTGGACTGGAGGAAGCATTTATCCCGATCGTAAGGGAGTACCAACAGCAACTGTATATTTACTGCTGCCGGCTGCTTGGTAGTGAGCAGGATGCGGAGGACGCCGTACAGGAAATTTTTCTGAAAGCCTACAAATCTATTTCAAGTTATAAGCCTTCGGTCAGTTTCAACGCATGGTTGTACAAGATCGCCTATCATCATTGTCTGAATCTGATACATAGACGTCAATTATACGAGAAATTAGGCAGATTATTGAAGGGGCAGATATTCGCGGAAAGCGCAGAGCAGGAGTTTTTTAGAGGGACATTCAGTGAACCATTATCCAGAGCGCTTGTCAGCCTTCCTATTGAGGAAAGAAGCTTATTGATTTTGTATGTTTTCCACGACAAGTCATATAGTGAAATTGGTGAAATTACCGACAAAAGCCCAGACGCCATACGCAAAAAGCTGAATCGAATTAAGAAAAAAGTAAAAGATAAAATGAGTAAATGGCAGGGGGAAGAGAAATGGGAGCAATCATTGATTCAAACGAAGAGTTGAAAAAGCATTCCGTATCGGATGATCATTTTCGTAATATTGATATTACGTCCAAACTCTGGCATGACATTAATATGATGCAGGATAAAAAACGTTCTGGACTTCGCTCCTTCAAGAGAAAAACGGTAATGTCAATTGCCGTGTCTTGCATATTTCTAGCCTCATTCACTGCTTACGCAGCAACCGGGCATATCCAAATATTTAATAGTAAAGGGAAGGTCGTGGTCAAAACAGTCGATCCGTCGACTACTACGCTGCCTGCTAAATTAAGCAATTCACTAGAAGAATACAGACAAAGAGTATTGACCGTCCTTAAACCCGGCGAGTTGGCGGCCTATTATATCAAGGATGATTACATAAATAAACTGAACGGTTATGACACCGCAAATCCGATTAAATTCGGATATCTTCCTATCGAATATCGTTCTTATGAGGCTTTTCTGACAGAGCAGGTTCGTACCTCGGCGCCTCTTCTTAAAAAACCCGGATATCTTCCTAAGGGTATAAGTTTCTCTTATGGACAAGTATTTCCTCTGGGACCTCAGCGTTACGAGCGAGAAAAGTATGATAAATTGGAGAAAAATTTGATGGTGAAAGCAAATTCCTCTAAGAATGAGGAAAAATTGTTTATCGAAAAACTGGATTGGTCGAAGGCTAATAATACGTTTTTATACTTAGCCAACGGTAAGAACAGCGGGGCTGTTATTATCCAGGCGGGTTATGCTTTAAGACTAAGCTTAACGCAGACGCCGAATGCGTCTTCTGAGAAAATACAGCTGAAACATATGGAGGCAATTTATATCAATAATAAGACTGGTGGAGATGAGATCGCCTGGTATGATAGTAAACAAAGTATTGCATATTCGATTTGGGTAAATGAAGAAGATTTGTTGAGTAAAAAAGAGCTTCAAAAAATGGCTGAAAGCATGATTACAGATTGATTTCGGGTCTGCTGCGTCAACTTCGGTTACGATTGGGGAGTAGGCATCTGAGGGCAACGAAAGTTCCACCGGATGAAGAAAAACTCTATCAGAATCAGGTAAAGAGTGAACGGAATTCTCCGTTCGCTCTTTTTGGCAACCCTGCTGTCGGAGGACAAGAGCATATCGACATAAGGAACCGCGTAAATCGTGCTTTCTCAGATCCTGATAATTTCCTGACATTTATTATTATAGTTGGATCCAACGTCAATTAAATCAGATTAAACTATATGACGGACTTCTTAAACAAAAAAGAGAGCTGCAACAGCTCTCCCTTTCCTATGCTTTGGATACTCTGTGCCTCAGTTGAAACCATTACCGGGTAATTTTCTTTTTATAATTCAACAAACCGTTCCATCTCTTAAGATAAAGTACCCTACGGAACATAGTTTTGTCTTTCAATTGATTAAATATATAAGCATCCGGACGGGTATTAACTTCAATAATCCACGGTTTTAAGGAAGAATCTATTCCGAGATCAAGGCCCACTTCCTTAAAGCCCGGGAATCTTTTATGAAATTCTTCCGCAATTTGATCCCCTAAGTCTTTTAAGGTGTCGATGTATTCTTTTTTCTTTACACCCTGAAGATAGGGGCTGAGCAATATTTCCAAAGGAAGCGGTTTTCCACTATTGTGGAAATTGGTTACGATTTTTTGGGGGTGCGCAAGACGGCCGATATAACCGGTGCTTTCCCATTTTTTCTCATCGTTCTTTTGGATCATAATCCGAATATCAAAGATTCGATTCTGATAAGTGAGCAAATCTACACCTTGCTGGACAATATACTCACGTTTTAATTTACTTTTGCCGAGAGAAGAATACAGGTCCTTGTACGTCTTAAAGCTGCGTGGGTTAGTGCCAAGATGGTATGCATATTTATGTTCATTATGCTTGACGACCTTGATGACACCGTTGCCGCAAGAGCCCTTAACCGGTTTTATATATACCATCTTGTGCTTAGTGAGCATAACGTACAAATTTTCATAGGAATAAATACGGGTATCCGGTACAAACTGACGAAGCCGAGGATGCTTGAGAAGAATCTTTGTTTTCGACCATTTGCTACCCAATGTGCTTAGTTTTTTTGGGGGTGGCATTTCTTTAGAAGGCATTAGACAGATCTCCTCGTTCTGATTTCTGAAGCATAGATGGACTCCAGTTTCTTAGCAGTCTTTCTCCAACTGAAATTTTGCAGTGCATCTTCGCGTGCTTGCTTCGCCAGTCTGGCTGCAAATTCTCGATCTGTAGCCACAGCAAAAATTTCTTTTGCAAAAGCCTCAGGATTTCGGTAATCCGTTACCAGAAGTCCGTTATGCCGATGATTGATGATTTCCGGAATCCCGCCGTTTCTGGAAGCTACAACAGGCACACCTGAAGCCATGGCTTCGACATTGACTAAACCAAAAGCTTCATGCCCTTGAGAAGGACACACGAAACAATCTCCCAAATTATAGAATGCAGGCATTTTGGAACGTGCCACATAACCTTTGAATGTGGTCGGGACTCCCAAAGAAACCGACAGTTTCTTCAGGTACCGTTTATATTCCGATTTGCCGGTTCCACCAGCAATAACAAGTCTTGCGGATGGAATGGATTGTCTGACTTTTCTCATTGCTCGGATGATTACAGGAATCCCCTTTTTGGGAATCAGACGGCCTGCAAATATAACGGTAAAAGGCCGAGTTCCGGAGTTGTTGCGGGAGGACGGATGAAACTGGCCCAAATCCACACCCAAATGTACAAAATGGACTTTGCTGCTATGTTTCGGGAATTTTTTCTTTAAATGCTCCTGTAGAGATAGACTATTGCCAATAAGCAGATCGGCCCCATTAAAGTCTTTATTTGCTTGACTGATGGAGGTCATCGGCGGAGAAATAAAGGTAGTGGAATGCAAAAATACCGAAATCGGCGTGTGCGGGAACTCTCTTCGGATGGCAGGAACAAATTTGGGACGGTTATCGATTTGGATCAAATCAAACTTTCTGTTTTTTACTTTTCGGATAACCTGGGAGAGATAAGGTTTAGATGAAGTGCCGTTTACTCGGTGAATCGTTACATGGTCGAATGTACTTGTTCTCGGATAGCCATTTTTCCATCTGCTGATAATAGTTACGGAATGCACGGAAGAAGAAAACTGCCCTGCAATGTGATAAATACAGTGTTCCACGGAACCTCCGACAGGTGGAGGAACAGGGATTTCTTCGGGAGCAATGATGAGTAAACGCATCTTTTAAGTCCACTCCTTATGTTCATGGTTATTGGCCGCTAATTTCCATATTTTCTACTGTCAAGTGGTGCCCACTCAAGATTTGTTTTTATAGCATAGTTTATTGTGTACCTGCATTTTACTCTTCAAAAGTTGTTATAGCTAAATCACAAGTTCGCATGACGAGTTTGGCTGCTTCGGATTAATCCAAACAATATTTAGACTGATCACAGCAGTAATTAGTAGTATTAGAGAGATGAAGGTCAGTATATCTAAATCTCTGGTTAAGACTGGAGTTTTGCAATTCCTTTTTATTTTGCAACGGACGTGCCTCCTTTAAAGAAAGTACTCGTGCTAATACTTGCATGTTATGAAAAAGAGGATAATCCGTTCATAAATTAGGTTGGACCCTAAGTTTATAGACACATATCCAAGTTCGTATCAAACTTTCAAAGTCTACTACCTAATATAAAAAAAGTAAGGGTTAAACTGAGCGAAATAACCTGGATTTGTTAGCACCAAATAAAACAAAAAAGCCATGGGATGTCCCATAACCTCTTTGCTGATTAGTCCAAACGTTAAGGAAATATAGTTATATTTATATACAAATGTTTTTAAGTGGTATCCTAATAAACTCTCTCGATTTAAACTTCCCCCCCCCCTCGTAGGTCGTTCATCGCGGTATTCATTTACTTCGCTATGCAATACTTGTATAGCCGAAAAGATATTCAACAGTTATTGAATCGTTTTAGTAGGAGGATCTTTTGCATGAAAAAGCTGATTCAGGATTCTAAAAGATTAACGATCGTTCAAGTGATTTCGAATTATCCGAATGCACAGCCTGTGCCTTCCATTAAGGGAGGGACTGAGAAAATTGTTTTTGAACTGACGGAGGAACTGGTTAGACGAGGGCATAAGGTGTATTTATTTGCGGCTTTGGGAAGTAGGAGCAAGGCAAATCTTATTACCTATCCAAAGGGGTTTCGGCATAAAAATATCGCAGGGTTTGTTATACGTAAGACACCAGAGCGAGCTGACATTATCCACGACCATACATTCCGTTCCGCTCTGGGCCAGGCCAATCTGAACATTCCAACTCTGTGCACCATTCACATCCCGGACAGACGACGCGTCAAATACCCGGTATACGTCAGTAAAAGTGCCCGCCAGCTTATGGGGAACAACAAAGGCTTTTACGTATATAACGGGATTAATACGAGTGAATATGAATTCAGCATAGAGAAACATGGATATTTGTTGTTTATTGGTAGAATCATTCGCGATAAAGGTATTTTACAAGCCATAGAAGTCGCTGAAAAGACCGGGAAAAAGTTGATTATCGCTGGACCCGTAAAAGACCTGCATTTTTTTCGAAGAGAGGTTAAGCCGCGCATCCAGAAAAATGCGAAAATCCGTTATGTTGGGCCCGTGGGTGGAAAACTGAAGCAGCAGCTGTTCAAGCATGCGGAATGTGTACTATTTCCGACGTTGTTGGAAGAACAGTTCGGGCTGGTGATGATAGAAAGTATGGCTTGCGGTACTCCTGTGTTGGCGCTCAGAAACGGTGCAGTGCCGGAAGTATTATCCGAATTTCCTAATTTAATATGTAACACTGTGAGTGAGATGATAGTAAAGGTTCGGCAGAAGAACTATCCCCCTCCGCTTATATTGAGAAAGTACGTTATTAAACGCTTTACAAACAAGAAAATGACTGACAGTTATTTAAGAATATATCAAGACGTCATTCAAAAAGAATCAGGTAATAGCAAACGGAGGTGAAGTACGATGTTCGTTAAGAAGCATATTTTATCGTCGGCCACATCTTTTGCAACACCTTATTATGTGATTAAAGGTAAGCTACCAGGCCCTGCCTTTATGGTAGTCTCAGGTATTCACGGAAATGAGACGGGAAGTATACGGGCAGCTCAAGAATTGGTAAACCTTCTCAATCAGAGAAGACTCTTTATTGACTGTGGAACTTTAATTGTCATACCGAAAATTAATAAAGAAGCTTACCGCAAGCGCATCCGAGGAGTGCCGGATCTAAACCGAGCTTTTCCGCGCAAAAGAAATACACCTGCACAACATCCGTTAGCCGCTGCTTTGTTTCTATTAGCACAGCGTTATCGTCCCTCATGGTATTTGGATCTGCATGAAGCGAATGGATTGTCCCAAAGAAATCCGAAGAGACTTGGTCAGACGTTGATCGTTAATTCTGAAAGTCGCGGTTTAGCTGTAGTAAAAGATATCATCAAGAGCATGAATCGCTCAATTTCTATCCAATCAAATCATTTTAACATCCGGTTACGAGAGCTCCCTGGATCTTCACGCACAGCTGCGGCCCGTATACTAGGAGCAAAAGCGGTTACTGTCGAAACTTGCTGGAGTTTAGAGCGTACCGTTCGGATTAAATATCAGATGGATATTGTATGTCGCTTTTTAAGAGCTGCCGGATTAATGGATTGAAGTTATGAGAAATTATGGTTTATGGAAACCATAATACGCGAAATGCGAGCAAAAGGATGTAACAAATTCTTTGGTACGGTCATGGCGACCTCTTTCGGATTCCCATCGAGGAGATCGCCAGCTTTTGCCGGCAACCAATGATCCCGTTAAATCCACTGCACAGACAACCGGGCAATCCGTGTCGGATGGGGACAGCAGGCTAAAAAAAGTATTTCCCTTGCACTCGGTCGGGTAAAAGGAACGGTAAACCATACAGAGCTTGAAAACGAAGATGTGGCCGTTGTCTATAGTGTGGAAATTACCCACGATAAGAAGGGAAAAACTGAAGTGAAAGTAGATGCTGTAACCGGCAATATTGTTAAAGTAGAGAAGTCCGATGCTTCGGAGAATGAAAACAAGCATCAGGAGTAGATGGGCAACTGCTGATGAATAATAAATGAACGTGGACAGGATACTATTCCAATGCGGGTGGTTCCTGTCCATTTTTCAGGTTAAGAATGGCTGAAAAGGAGAAGTGAATGTGGAGCAGTCCATACTAGTTATTGATGATGAAGCAAAAATTTCACGGCTTCTGGAGTTGGAGCTAACTCACGAGGACTATCATGTTGAGATTGCCGAAACCGGTAGGAAGGGGCTGGAGAAAGCACTTGGTCATGACTGGAATCTCATCATTCTAGATACCATGCTTTCGGAACTTAACGGTGTGGAAATCTTAAGAAGATCAAGGAAAGTGGATGCATTTACTCCAGTGATTCTGGTAACGGCCCGAAATGCCACTTCAGAAAAAGTAGCTGGGTTAGATCAGGGGGCTAATGATTACATAACAAAGCCGTTTGAAATAGAGGAACTATTGGCCAGGATTCGAGCAAATATCAGGCTTCGCGGCAACATGCCGAATTCAGTGCAGGGGCCGTTTCTTATCTAAATCGATAATCTGTGGATGGATCCATTCTGGTTACGGAGATATGTGTATGCACAGGGAATTTTATCAAGTTATAACTACATTGTGAAATTTTTTCGGTAAACAAACAAGCCGCCTCTGAATATAATCAAGAAACAGCTTGTTTGTTTGACTATTAATTTTCGTTTTGCTCGCCATCATCGTATGCTTGATCCGGAGAAGGATTACCGGAAGGTGTGGGAGCAGTAGTGGCTGGAGAAGTTGCTGCGTGTCTGCTGTCAGAATTCACGACAGCCTGTCCGTTCGAAGGTAAGACCCGACGAGCTGTTGAGTAGTGGGAATTCCACCAGCCTGTATTCAGAGGAGTGACCGTAACTCCCCCTTCTCCAAACGTGTGGATTATTTTTCCATCCCCCATATAAATGGCAACATGATGAATAGGAGAATAGAAGAATACAAGGTCTCCAGGCTGAAGCTGATCCCTTGGTACGAACGTTCCGGCAGTGGACTGCTGTCTGGATGAACGGGGAATGGATACCCCATTTTGATTAAAAACAAACTGAGTAAAAGAGGAGCAATCGAAAGCATCGGTTCTTCCGGATTCCGCCCCGAATTTATAAGGTACTCCCTGATATTTCAGACCGGTTGAGATGACTTGATCCCCAGTAGTGGTAGCTGTTGCCGCATAAGCCGTATTAGTGTTATCAATAAATCCTGTCCCTACAGAAAACAAGGCTATACCTAAGCTGACTCCAATACCAAAGTTGCGAAAACGTCTTTTGTTGAAAGTTGTATTCATCTGTTACCTCCAGTGTTGTAGTCTGGGTGATCACCTGAATAAACTCTAACACATTTAAAATTCACATAAATTGTTAAGGGTCGAAATTTTACTGTATCTGTGGGGTCTTCCGCCTTTTATTAAAGTACGATTAGAATTTTCACATCTGTTTCTTATTGACAGGGGCGTGAAACCAGAGTGAGGCCTAAATTGGATTACTTCAACTAGGGCCTGTCTTCAAACCTAAGCCAACCAAACCATAATGGAAGCCAGTGTCAAAAAAGCTCTAAACGTACAGGCTAATTTATCGAACCGGGTAGCTATCCGGCGGTAGTGTTTAATCTTGTTGAAAAAACATTCGATTTCATGACGTTCTTTGTAGAGCCACCAGTCACATTCACGCTGAATCTTACGAGATTTTTTGCTCGGAATCACGGGCTGAGCCTGCTGCTCATGAAGAAAATCGAGAATATCATTGGTGTCATAAGCTCGATCAGCCAACACGTTTGCTCCAGCGAGTTCCATGCATTTCAACATGTCATAACCGGTCACACAATCATGATTTTGGCCGCCGGTGAGTTCAAAACGCAAAGGGTTACCCAGCGCATCTACAATTGCATGGATTTTGGTTGTTAATCCGCCTCTGGAGCGGCCGATTGCCTGAAATTGCTGCCCCCTTTTGCTCCGGCTCCATGTTGATGAACGCGAACAATCGTCGCATCGATCATCACATTTTCGAAGTCGGGTTCAATCGAAATCTGTTCAAGGACTCGCTCCCATACGCCTGACATTTGCCACCGACGAAACCGAGTGTAAACCGATTTCCAGGGACCATAATACTCCGGTAAATCGCGCCAAGGCGCGCCGGTTCTAGCAATCCAGAGCATGGCATTGAGCATGGTCCGGTTATTTTTTGCAGGTCGTCCTCCTTGTTTCTTTCGTTCGGCTGGCAACACGTCTTTGATAAGTTCCCACTGATCGTCATGTATTTCGTATCGTCTCTTCATAACCTGATTTTACCACTTATAATGCTAGTTTTATAGTTTGAAGACAGGCCCTAGGAAAGGGTGTTCGAGTTTATTATTGATTTTGAAATGTTCCGGCAAAAC
Organism: Paenibacillus uliginis N3/975; assembly: GCF_900177425.1. Classification (NCBI taxonomy): domain Bacteria; kingdom Bacillati; phylum Bacillota; class Bacilli; order Caryophanales; family Paenibacillaceae; genus Paenibacillus; species Paenibacillus uliginis. The sequence goes on from NZ_LT840184.1 coordinate 2,641,764, forward strand.
CAATATAAGAATTCATAATTTCCATTAAATTAATCGTGAACTTCGCTTGTCTGAGGTTTCCAGCTGCAATTTGGAAGATCTTGATTTAACTAAAGGGCTGGTGCGTGTAATCTGTAATGAAAACAAAGAGCAATATGTATATTTTAGCGAGGAAGCGCTAGCGGATTTAGGCGGTTATTTGAAGATTCGAGAATCTAAGTAAACATCACATTCAACTCCCAGGTCACTTGCTGCTTCTTCAAGTAAAGTAAGGAATGAGAGTTGGTGACTGAAGACTCTAACTTGTCGGGATAAGATTAGTCGGGCAATCCTTTTAACAGTTGCTTCTTCAAACAGTTGATCTAAGGATGATATTGGGTCATCGAATATGTCTGATTCCAAAAGGCAGGGAGAATCGGTAAACTATTATACCGGAAGACAGGTATACCTATCCAATAAACATATGACGGACAACCAAGAGGGGCCCTTGTTAGGCGCCTCTTTATTGCATCCAATATTTCACTTCATAAAACATCGTTCGTGTAAAACGATTGACACTTCGCGTTTACGTTGAAAAGATTAAACACAAGGTTGTTTAATCTTTTCAATTTTTAATTCAGTCAGAATATTTCATTAATGAATGGTATTAAATTTCATCTTAAATAAATGAGAGAGTCTGTCCAAGTGGGATCAAGTGATTGCGATCAGCCCATAAGATAAAATATTGGTATGAATTCCCTTGAATTACTATAGGATAAGGATATTTAACGATAAGTGCCGCCTGATTTCTCATTTCTGTGGGCTGATCTTCGGAAGGAAATATGAAACAGGCTGCTTGTGAGTGGAGAAGAGTTGGAATGATTTGGGGATTGGATCCATAGGGTTTCAATATATGGAATGCTTCCGACCTGCATACTTCGTGAATTCCCCCCTCTGAGGAGATAGCGGATATCTGAAAAAATCCATCGATTCCTTCGTACCTTTCCTCTGTAACTTTTCTCCAATTGACAGGGTAGAAGAAAGATACCTTGTATTCATGATTCAGATACAATCGTTTTCGATGGGCATCATGTATTGGTGGTGACCAATTCAGAGCTGTGATCCACCTCGCTTCAACAACTTTGATCGGGTTATTAGGGTTTCTTACATCAACGATCCAAATTTGGTTTGCTTGCTCTTGATTTTCACATCCCGATAAGTAAGCGATTCGGTTCCCATCTGGGGACCAACTCACGGGGGTGGAGAAGCAAGATGAGACAGCCAATGTTTTCTGTTGTCCTCCAACTCTACTGTCGGTCTGGATAAGAGAAATATATTGATTTTGCACGATATCGGTGGCGCTGTATGCGATAAGTGAAGAGTCCGGCGACCATTCGGGGAAATAGTTTTTTGCCTGCGGTCCGCCTTCAAGACGGTAGCTTTCTCCTGTTGTCAGGTTCACAGTGGTGATTAAGGAAATGCTGGCTCCTGGTGATGTATATAGAGCAAACTGTCCGTTAGGTGAAATTCTAACATTGTGGAGCGGTCCCTCTGTATTTTGAGTTAATTGCTGCTTGTTCGAGCCATCTCTGTTGATTTTGTATAGTTGGACGTTGCCCGCTCCATCCGGAGCGGCAAACAGGAGGGCTTCTCCTGAAGGAAACCACTGGACGTCTGTGGCCCCCTCTTGAACGATTGTACTGCTGACATGGGAGTTGATGTTATAAATCACAATGCGTCCGTTTTTCACATAACTCAAGTTTTGGCTATCCGGCGACCAACTCAGTAAAGTATAAGGTTCAATTTGATCGATTTGTGCCAACGCCCTACTCCTTAAATTAAACACGTAAACAATATTGCTTTTACCGATAAAGGAAATGTTCTGGGTATCTGGCGACCAATAAGGAATCGAAAATACCTCACCAAGATCTTGGGTTAGCTTAAAAGTAAAACCTGTTAAAGGTTGATAAAGCCAAATGTCATAGGAAACTCCTCCATAGTTTGAAGTAAAAAGGATAGCTTCACGATAACCAAGACCCATATTTAATTCCACCCTCCATGTTTGTATTTATTACAGTGTATTCAAAAGAAGAAAATGGGCGAATTGTTATGTATTCGTAAGCGGGAAATGCAACTCATGTGTTGTAGGGAAATGGTTGAATCCGGTGCTGAACTAGTCAGACCTGGCTCGACTGGGGCAGATCTTGTTCGTTCCATTAAGCCCACCTATGCTAAAAACTTGAACTGTGAAGAACTATTGAAGGGAACGATTCAACTCATAATGGTTTGATCGTCTTATGACTAATCCTCATTTTCTTATCGTGAAAGCCCAGAAATCGTAATTTTGGTGATTTCTCAAATGAAAATCTCGAATAAGTATTCAAAACTATGTAAAATAGATAATTGAAGTATTGTGGGTACACTTATATTTAATTCAAAGGAGATAAACCAAAAAATGCAGTGGAAAGAAATTATGACCTTAGAAGAGTGGAGTGCGATTCTGGAGAAGTCTTCAGAACGCGGTCAAGTTATTTTAAAGCATAGTACGACCTGTCCAGTTAGTGCTAATGCTCTTGCAGAGTATGATCATTATCTGAAGGAGACACCAAATCGTGATTTGGATTACATTCTTGTTAAAGTCATCGAATCCCGTCCGGTTTCCAATAAAATTGCAGAGGATCTAAATATGAAGCATGAATCGCCACAAATTATTTTTGTGAAGAACAAAGCCAAGTATTGGACTGCATCTCACTGGGCGGTTACGATTGAGCATATGAGAGCGGTATTGGACTGAAAAGAAACTAGAAAACATGAATGAGATGTTTCTCTAACAGAGATCATGAGCACACTTTGTTCAGATCGGCGTAAATGCTGATCTGTTTTTTATATTCAAAACGTAAGATCTTCAGTCCAACAATTCCAATGCTTCATACACCTTTTTCGTGACGACACCGTTCTTCGCCAAGCCGTGGTCGCGTTGACTGATGCCGGATAAGAACAAAGAGACATTAGATACCGCGTAAATCGCGGTTTTTTTATTTATGTCCTAAAGTTCTCTTTTCATTTTCGTTTAACAAAACTTTGAAAAGAATCAATTGACAAAATATAGGGATATTGGTAATCTGATTTCATTGATAATAATAATCATTATCAATTACAGTCTTGCGTAGGTCTCTTACGAACCTATTATTTTTTTGTAGTATGGCTCGGTAGGACAAGTATGCTCAGACATTTATTCTACTTAAGAAGGAGAAGAGAAGATGATAAACAAAATGAACAAGCAACTGGGTCTAATCGTATGTGCTTTGGTTGTCGTAATGATGGTTTTGGCCGGTTGCAGCAATACAAACAACAACTCGGATTTATCTAGTGGTGAGGATAAGACGTCTACTGAAACGTCTGCCACTGCGACAGATGGAGCAGAGAAATCAGAATCAGAGAAGACAGAGGGGAAGTCCGGCACTCGAAAAGTATCGACGGTGATGGGGGAAGTGGAAGTGCCTGCTAATCCTCAGCGTGTCATTGTCAACTGGTATGTCGGGGATGTATTTACGCTTGGAATTAAGCCTGTTGCGATAAACGCTCGTGCTGATAAAGCGATGCCTTTTTACGATCAGTTTGAGGGCATTCCGATCACTGAAAAATGGGAGTCCGAAGAAATCTTGAAATACGAACCCGATCTGATCATTACTTTTGATCCTAAGGATTTCGAGAATTTTTCCAAGCTTGCCCCGGTTATCGTGGCCCCTGAAGGGGACTTAAGCTCATCTGAGCGGTTATCCTTCCTCGGCGAAGCAACTGGTCATGAAGCAGAGGCCCAAAAAGCGATTTCCGTCTTCGAGGAGAAGCTAAAAAATGCGAAGGAAAAACTGAGCAGCGGCATTTTCAAAGATAAAACCTTCAGTATACTCCAGGACTGGGGTCGAGAATCATACGGGGTTATGTATGAGACGGGTTCACGGGGAGGCACGTTGCTCTATGAATATCTTGAACTGAAAAAGCCGGAAAAGCTGGAGCAATTGATCAAGCAATCAGAGAAAGGACGCGATTCCCTGTCCTATGAAGTGGCCTCTCAATATTTTGGGGACTACGTTCTCTGGTTTCTAAAAGAAGGGTATGAATCCGAATATGCAAATACGGTAATTTGGGATAGCATTCCAGCCGTCAAGAATGGAAATATCATAGAAGTACCGGGGCAATATGGCGGCTTGTTCTATTACTCTGATGTTGCCAGCATGACCGCCCAGTTGGATTATATGGTGGATCGGTTGTTGGAACTAGAAAAGAAGTAATGATGAATAATACGTATAATTTAAGGGTGTCAATATGTTAATAGAAGCAAAGGATACAAACAAGGGCTACAATGGAAGGCTCAAGTTTAGCTTGTTCATGTTGGCAGGTATAGTTCTGCTGATTTTAGCAACCGCAGCATCAATTTCATTCGGCGCAGCGGACTTGAGCCTTGAATTGGCATGGGGAGCGGTGTTCAATTTCGATCCGGAGATCACGGAACATCATATTATTCATGTTTTCCGGCTACCACGCACGGTAGCGGATATTGTCGTTGGCAGCAGCTTGGCTGTTTGTGGAGCTATCATGCAAGGAACCACGCGTAATCCATTGGCCGATTCCGGACTACTCGGAATCAGTTCGGGCTCTACATTTGCAATTGCGATGTGCATGGCCTTTTTGCCCGGGCGCACTTATGTGGAAACGATGATATATTCCTGTATGGGTGCGGCCATCACTACAGCCATCACTTATTATCTGGCATCCGTCGGTAAGCGGGGAATGACACCGCAACGTCTGGTGCTGGCAGGAATGTCGATTTCAATGCTGTTTGGTTCTTTCAGCACGTATATTGCCCTCAAATACGATATTGGTCAGGATTTGGCCTATTGGACGGCTGGAGGTACTGCCAACGTTGAATGGATGCAGCTTGCTTATGTTTCACCGTTATTTGTGATGGGACTGATATGGGCGATCGCTCTCTCCCCATCTATAACGATTCTTAACTTCGGAGAGGAGCTCGCGGCCGGTCTTGGACTTCGTGTCAAATTGATTAAAGGCTCTTCAACGGTGATTGTGTTAATATTGACGGGCCTTTCCGTTATTGTTGTGGGTCCAATCGGTTTTGTCGGGCTAATCATTCCGCATATCGTGCGATTTATTATTGGTGTGGACTATCGGTTTATCATGCCCGCCTCCGCTTTGTACGGTGCTGTGTTTATGGTTGGCGCAGATTTACTAGGCAGAATGTTGGGCCGCCCTCACGAGACACCTCTTGGAATTATTTTTGCATTGATCGGAGTTCCATACTTCCTCTATCTCGTGCGCAAACAAAGGAGGGAGTTTAGTTGACTCAACTCGTTAGTAAGCGTTCCACGTCAGCAAGGCCGATTGCTACTATTTTGCTGTTGTCCGTACTGCTATTCATAGTGGCGGTGATTAGCATGAATGTCGGGAGATTAAATTTATCTCCGATCGAGGTGCTGAAAGTGATCATCGGACAGGGGACGGAGAAGCAAAATCTAATCGTATTTGACCTTCGATTGCCACGTATCGTATTGGCTATTTTAGTGGGGATGGGTATGTCCATCTCGGGCTGTGTTATGCAGGGTTTGCTCAAAAATGATTTGGCGAGTCCGGGAACATTGGGAATCAGCTCGGGCTCCGGATTGTTTGTTTTATTATATATTACTGTTTTTGCGACGAAAGGGCTCTTATCACCACTGTTGTTGCCGTTGCTGGCCTTTGTTGGCGGAATCACCGCAGCGCTGCTGATATTTGTACTTGCCTACAGAAAGGGAAGGGAGCTTTCACCTACAGGTTTGATTTTAACCGGTGTGGCTATGGGGAGCGGATACGGCGCATTGTCGCTGGTGATTACGCTTGGTCTCGACCAGAAACAGTATGATTTTGCTCTGCGCTGGCAGATCGGAAATTTATGGGGGGACGACTGGAAATACATTATGGTACTGTTTCCTTGGGTGATTCTTATCAGTTCTTATGTTCTGTACAAATCGAATACGTTGAACACTATAAAACTTGGGAATCAAATGGCAACTGGACTAGGCGTCGCGATCAAACGGGAGTTTATCGGTCTGACGTTGGCGGCAGTCGCGCTATCATCTGGCAGCGTGGCGCTTGGCGGCAACTTTTTCTTCGTGGGATTGATTGGTCCTCATATAGCCCGCAGGATGGTAGGCCCCAATCACAAGTTCATGATACCCACTGCCGCGCTGATAGGCGCGCTAGTTATCCTGGCGGCAGACACCTTCTCCCGCACCGTCAGTATGGGCGCAGATATTCCAACGGGAGTCATTATTACGATCTTTGTAACTCCCTATTTCCTCTACCTTCTGTCGAAAGCGAATTGAGGCATCGTTGAAACCCAGCGTTTATTATAAAGATGCTGGGTTTCATTTTTAGTGGCTTTAGTTAGAAAAATAGAAATTACAAAAGTTCAGAGTTATGCTTCATTCCAACAATCCCAATGCTGCATACACCTTTTTCGAGACGACACCGTTCTGCGCCAAATGGTGATCACGTTGAAATTTTTTTAAAGCTGCGGTTGTATTCGAGTGGAACTTACCGTTACATATCCCTTCGAAGTAACCGGAACTTTTCAAACGGGATTGAATCAGTTGCACATCTCCTCCAACATCGCCTTCCGCCAAATCCCTTGGTTCATGATTCGGTCCTCCCAATACATGGCCATAAATGGTTACTTTTGTACCGACTGGGACCATCTCGAATAATTCAAGGACATCGTTGTTACGCATACGAATGCAACCGTGACTCAAATGCTTCCCAATGGAGTACGGCCTATTTGTACCGTGAATACCGTAACTTCCCCATGGGACGTCTAAGCCAAGCCATCGTGGGCCAAAGGAAGGACCCCAATCTTTCCCCTTATATACAACTTGGTATTCTCCAACAGGGGTAGGAGTGGATGGATTTCCAACCGCAATGCGATATGTTTTGAATTTCTGTCCCTGTGCCCGTACAATCAGTTGATGATACTGAGGGTAAACTTCGATAGAATAAATGCCTTGGTCAGCCACAATCGGCAAGGATGGTTCGGCGGCATAGGCAGGGTTGTGCGCAATTTCTTCAGTCATGGCTAAAATCAGTAAAGATATTACAATAGCCCGAAGTGGAAGGTAGGGTATTTTTTGTATCATTGTTTTTCTCACCACAATTAAATTTTTTAGATATTGATGTAGGTTATCCTAATGGGTGAAATTCATTCGTACATTCGGATACTTTCCCAACAGCTCACCTCGAATATAAATCCTAGATGGTCAGTCCGAATATACAAGTTGAGTAGTGAGGGTAGAGCAGTCACCTTGTAACAATAGTTTTCACATTATTTATATGTATTCAATGTAAATTTTTGATAAGCTAGAAAATAGAAACTACATATTATTAGGAGAAGTAAGGAGTAGAGAAGTGAATAAATTTTATAGAGCGTTAGCTCATGTAAACAAAATAGTTTACGAACCTAATCATTTAATTTTAAAATCCATTCAAGAAGAAAATCAAAATTCAGATTACGGCGCTGGAACATTTCACTTAAATTCTAAATCAGTTCGGTTTAGAGTCGCAAAAATAACACCTAAGAAAGTAGGGCAGTTTGTTGCATTTTGGGAAAAAGACGAAAATAATAAAAATCAACCCTTTACATATGAAAAGGCTCCTGATTTATTGGTCATCAATACCTCTATGAGTAATAATCAGTTTGGGCAATTTATTTTCCCAAAAGAAATTCTTGCAAAACAAAATATCTTTAAGACGAGTACTACAAGAGGGAAAATGGCAATAAGGATTTATCCTAGTTGGGATAATCCAACTAGCAAACAAGCGATATCAACTAAAAAATGGCAATCACCTTATTTTGTTGATATGAGTACTACGGATAATTTACCTATACAAAAAATATTAGAACTGTATTCTCAGTAAATTAATAAAGGTACAAGTTTCCAGGTTTCTAATGCCATTCGGGCAGTAGGAACCGCCCACGGGACACACCCAATTTATTTTTTGATCAGCATACAAAAGGCGAGTTCGCCGCAGGAATAGACGGGACGAGTATGGGAATGCCTAAACTCGTCGTTTTTTTATAATTGATTGAAATAAGTATCCAATTTGTTATTATTAAAAGGATTTATATTCCATATATTTAGATAGTTAGGAGAAAGGAGATGAATGCGAAGTATAAAACAACAAGCTTTTGTAAGCGTTTTATCTAACTTGAAGGAGAGTGAATTCGTATAATGAGGTTAAAGAAACGGATCAGCGTACTTACAGCTGTATTTATGTTTGTTTCTGTAAGCATGTCTTCCATCTTCTCACCAGTCACATCTGCAGCTTACTTACCCAAGAACAGTGAAAAATCCAATGGTGCTTCAAACATTGCGCTTATCTACACAGGCTACTATAATCCAGACAATTATGATGGAGTGAAGGTAGGGGATTATGACAAGGATCAGTTCCTACCTTATGTTGGTTATCTGAATGACGAGGGCGTTGCAGAAGACTATTTCTTTGACACATTCCTCATGCTGACTACATCCTCTCCATACAAAGGCAGTCTGGCACGTTATTACGATTGGGTAGCCGGCAGCAAGCCGGGTACCCTGCAGGACTGGAAATGGGCGATGGATCGGGTATTCGAAAAAGGAATACAGCTGGATGGTCTCGAGGCCGCGGCTGAGCAGGTAAGCGGTGATTTGAAAGATCCGGATAAGAAGGTGAATGTATATTTAACCTTGCCGTTCCCAGATCCACAAAGTAAAGACTTCGGTGATTTCAATGGTGATGGAACCGTTAAAAATCTGGAAAGTCTGGATACTCGAAAAGCGCTAATACGCTGGTATGTAGATACAATGACAGCTCGTTTTGAGCAGCAAAATTATAAACATCTGAAGCTAAGTGGGTTCTACTGGCTGCAGGAAGACTTGGATACAACCGTTGCTGGTGAGCAGGAGAGTGCGAAATATGCCTCAGAATATTTGCAGCAGCGAGGGATGCGTCTAGGGTGGATCCCTTGGTTTGGGGCATTGGAGAAGGCCAATGGCAATCGACTCGGGTTTGATTTTTCTGCAATTCAACCGAATCACTACTTTGACGAGGACTCTACAATTCAACGTGTAGAGGATACTGCGAATATTGCCTACGCCAATGAAACCGGGGTTGAGGTTGAATTTGATCAACGAATCATTGACCTTCCAAGGTATCGTCAAGCCTTTTATAATTACCTGATTACAGGTGTCAAAAAGCAATTTATGAATGATGCCATGATTGCATATTATCAAGATGTTTATGCCATTTATGATCTTTACCACTCAGAGATCCCAGCGGCAAAACAGATGTATACAGACATTTATAAATTTGCTAAAGGAACGTATACAGCTCCGGTAGGAAACTATAAGGGCCGAGTGGTAGATCATAAAGGGAATGGTATTACTGATGCTACGCTAACCGATAAGGCCGGAACTGTCGTAACAACAGATGAGGACGGAAAGTTTGAGATGAACGGTTTATTCGCAACACAAAATTCATTTGTTGTAGAGAAGCAGGGAATGCAGAGTCGTGAGGTGACGGTTGATGTTCGTGACCAGCAGACGATTTATCGTGACATTGCTCTCCAGAATGCATTTGGAGGTCCTGTGAAGGAATCGAAGCCCCTCGTTGATTTTGAAGGGGATATGGTATACGGTACGAACAACAGCAATTATGTGAAACGTGCGACGGTAACCGATGCAACTTATGTTCAGCAAGGCAATCAATCACTAAAGATCGATTTCAAGGCTTTAGAAGATAGCTGGGTTGGGGCTTACATTGATTCGGATTATGACGGATTCTGGAAAGTCCCACCAGAAGAATCGTACCCAGCATACACGCTCAAGGATTGGAGTGAGTACGATACCGTAAGCTTTGCCGTGTACAATCCTTCTCCCCAACCTCAAGAGTTCAAAGTTATGTACATGTATGAGTATGATTGGGGAAAAACTTATGCCAAAAACCTGGTGCTCCCACCTGGGCAATGGACAGTCATTGAACAATCGATACAAGAAATGAAGAAAGCGGGCAGCAAAACCCAAAATATGATTCGCATTGCGCTCATGCGTAACAAGCAAACGGAGGATGCAACGTTCTACGTTGACGATTTAAAGTTAATGAAATATGAAGAAGACAGCGCTCCACCCGACTATAGGATATCTCTTCCATCCAAGCTGACTACGATGGATATTGGTGCGGTATGGGCACCGGTTGTCATCGACAAGAATGGCAAAGAGCAAGTAAATGAAGATGCGGTGTTCACCAGCTCTGATCCTGGTGTCATTGAAGTAACGCCAGACGGCAAGATTCAAGCTGTTCAAGAAGGTACAGCTGTGATTCGTGCACAGATTGGGCCATATGAAGCGGAATCTGCAGTCGTGGAAGTCGCGCGATGGGCATACAATCAGCTGAAGGGGACGGAGACACCTCTAAATATCAACCGAGGATTCAATAATCCGGTTCTTCCACTGCAGGGAGACACCCAATATGTTGTGAAGGAAGGTAGCAAACTCAAGATTGCACACAAATATAATAGAAGCAACGATATGTGGATCGTGTTTGATCATGCCGGTGCAAACAAGCTGTATGGAATGAAAGAATGGCGTCTTAGTCCGAATGTGAATAAGGATACAAGCCCTGACTTGGCACGTCCTTCAGATATGCTGCAGCCAGATATTTCGGATTGGGTCGGCCCATATATTGTAGGCGCAAATCAGAATGGAAATGGTAAAGGTCAGGACTTCACCGGTGGCAATCACAACTACGATGGCGGCGAGAATAGCTCTACGACGGGCAGAACCATACAATATAAAGTGTGGGTTGACGGGAAGGAGCTTCAAGACGGGAAGATCATATCCGGTGGCAAAGTAAAGATAAAGGTAGTCAATCGGATCCAAGGCTTCAATACGAAGGAGCAGGACGGCAGCGGCCGTGAAATTTTGCAAGAAACGGTTACGTATGAAGTTGAGGGTGGCAAAGTACTAGTCCATACTGAGATTAAGCCTTTGGAAGACATCACCTTGTATCGCTATTATGGACTTCAGTCCGTCAATGGAGCATGGAATCATGAAATTCGATACTATGCTGGAGAGACGGAAGTCGCAAGAAGTGAAGCGGGTAAGTATAGTGACTCTGGGACAAAGTCCCAACATCCCGACGTTGATAAGTATTTGCTTAGCTCTGCGGTGAAAGATGCGAATCAGCATCAACTGCTCGTATCGCTTGATCGCAATTACGGGCTTGGACAATTGCAGTATCTCGCTGACGATCAGCCGGTTGTATTTACGCAGGAGTATGGAAAATCATATTTCCTACAAGTGTTTAACAAATCGGCAGAATTGAAAAAAGGCAAAAAAGTTGGTTGGCGCGGCGAATATCATTTCTTCTCCACTCCTGCTCAAGAAAGAACGATCAAACTGTTGAGCAACTACAGCAACGGATATGTATTGCCGACAGAAGAAGCTTCCTACCAATGGGAAATTATTGGTGATGCCGTTCAGAAGGTAAGCGAATCCAGCAACAGTATCAAGATTAAGGGAGTAAAAGAAGGCACGGCAACGATCAAAGTTACGATGACATACAATGGCAAATCGCAAGCTTTTGAGTCGACAGTGCAGGTAGAAGATCACCAAATGGTGGACACAACCGAATTGCAGCAATTGCTTGATGAAGCGAAGGCACTCCTTCAGCAAACAGGTGATCCATATAGTAAGGAAAAGGGGCATTTAGCTGAGGCTTCGATTAATATCATGAGAAAGCTGAAGGCTGAAGGCTTCACGCAAGCTAACGTAGATGAAGCTACAGCTGAGCTGAAGGAAGCTATTACGAATTTCAAGAAAGCAACACAAGGGTAGACTATGAACATCACGGAAGAAGGGAGAATATGACCAGGCTATCTTATCATACCCTTTTTATAAACAAATTAAGGTGTGATGCTGTTGAAAACGGATAAAAACAGCCCAATAGTTATTTACGTTATAAAAGGCTCTACAATAAGGAGATTTGTAATCCTAGATTTAATAATTGGAGCAGGAATTTTCTATGTAGTTAAATTAGTTTCTTTAAGTGTATTAGCAGCATCTGTTAGTAGTTTCATGGGGACAGAAGGAATTAAAAGAGTAACAAAAATTTTAAATAAAAGTAACGTAAAAAAGAAGACGATTAAACTTATGTGACATGATAAAAGGAGCTTGCTATGAGGCAGCTCCTTTTTGTTTTATTGATTTATTGGATAGGTAAGTATGGAATACATGTCGGGGCGAGGAAAGGAAGTATTTCAGATACGAGAGTGGACAGGCGGGAAAATGGGACCTTATGATAGAGGAAAGTTTCGGGGTACGCGCGATGTCAGGCAGGCGGCGGAAATTGTAGTTCAACTGGCCACGCTTCCGGAGGACGGGCAGACGGGAGGCTTCTTCAATGATCAAGGCATAATCCCTTGGTAAAAAGATGATATTGGTAGTTCTGGCCTATCTTATCGTGATGATGGACATATAACAAACCGCGTAAATCGCGGCTTTTTTATTTCAGCGACACTTCCAGATATTTTCAGAGCGGATTCCATTACCCTCATAACGATTTTCGTAACCATAAAAGATTATTTCACGTATAAAGATAAGAACATGATCCGACGAGCAATTCAACAATCAGTTGAAGTCTATAGAGAAATGCATACATGTTAAACTAAAATAGAAGTTGAGGTAATTCAGCGTATGAATGAGAAGTTTACAGATCATGCCGATACATCGTATCGGCTGGCTGAGCAGAAGGCAGCTCAGTATTTTGCATCACTTTATGCTCAGGTTATGGATAAGATCTATGTGCCTACCCTGACTGAAGATTTTCAATTGTGGAAAAGGAACCATATTCATCCTCATTCATGGCTAGCCTTTTTTTCGAAGGGGAAGAGAAAACCTGATTCACGGGATTATTATAGATATATTGGGTGGTTGAATTATACAGGTAAAATGGATGATTACTTGGATCGAAGCGTTTCCTATATGTACATGAGGGATCTGGGAAAAGCTCTAGATTCTCCTGACACACAGACCAGGATTCAGCGTTTAGTTGTCGACATCAAAAATCACTTGATTCATACTACCAGAGCAAACGGGGGAGACCAACCAGAGTATATAAGTTTGGCCGGGTTGTATCGGTGGGCCCAGAAAAAAGGCGTAGAAAACGCCACGATCTGGGTAATAAACAAACTTAAGAATGTATCTTCCCATATTCCGAAGGAAATGAACGCAGAGCAAGCCCAGCGCAAACTGATCAAGATCATTATCGGTGTTGTTCTACATGCGATGGAAGAGATGGACGATGAAATATTGCCTGCAGAACGTGCCCTACGACTAGATCAAGCCATCAGGCTGGGTTATTCCTATGGTTTGACCTATCCTTTTATTGACGATCTTCTCGATTCTGGGGTCTTAGACGATCAAGAGAAAGAACAGTATTCCCGTATGATACGTACCGCGCTTCTCACTGGATCTGTGCCAGACTTGGGTGAGTGGGCCGGAAATAATATGGATTTGATCCATTACGTACACTCGGAGCTCCGAGAAGCTTTTGAGTACATTAAGAGACATCAGAGACCAGAAACACAGAAAACATTCTTCGAGCAGTCCTATGTGTTTTTTCATTCCCAGGATATGGACCGCGTAAAGGATCTATCGAATGCGAATTACACCAACGAAGATCTTTATCTACCAATCATCCTAAAATCTTCTTCTTCCCGATTGATTGTCCGTTCCGTCATTAGTGCCCCCGAGGATGAAGGATTTGATAATCGAACATTCTATTATGGCATCTACAACCAGTTGGCTGATGATTTTGCGGATATGTTTGATGATATGAGAGACGGGGCGGTAACACCCTATACCTATTATTTGAAATACCGAGATCAGCGTTCGGATCTTATAAATCCCTTTGAATTATACTGGGCGGTCATCTCCCATTTGATCCATAACGTGTATAACTCCAATGCCAAGACCCGTGAGGTGCTACTGGATCGTGCCATCAACGGTCTAAAACGATGTAAAGAACGCATCGGCATTGAAAAGTATAACGAAATTATGGAGGTGTTTGCCTCCGGAAATCCGGAATTCAATCGTCTCATCCAACATATGGTTCGAAAAGCGGATGATGTGGATTTCTTCGATAAACTGCTTCGGGACCAGATGGTGACTGTACTGAAAAACGACCGGAAAGAAAAGGAAGACTTTTTCGATACGGTCAAAACTGTCCGCCATCAGATCAACAACCTATTGCATATTCCCAAACATAAAGAAATTTCACCGATGAAAGAGCCGCTTATTGATGCTGCAAATTACAGTCTCGAGGGGGATGGCAAACGACTACGTCCCATAATGTCTTGGATCATGGGCGTAAACGAATATGGACTGCAAGCTTCGGCAATCGAGCCGCTTCTGATATCATTGGAATACATGCATACCGCATCTTTGATCTTTGATGATCTACCATCGCAGGATAATGCATCTACCCGTAGAGGACGTCCAACCCTCCATCAGGTACAAAATAGCGCCACTGCCGAATTAACCGGTCTGTTTCTGATCCAGAAGGCGATTCAAGAACAATCATCCCTTGACAAGTTCGATCCTAAAACCGTGCTTGCCTTGATACAATATTCCTCCCAAAGGGCAGCAGATATGTGTATAGGACAGACGATGGATTTGCATTCCAAAGGAAAAGCATTGACACTAGAGCAATTGAATATGATATGCTTCTACAAAACCGGAATTGCATTTGAGGCTTCTCTGGTTATGCCTGCTATACTTGCTCAGGTTAGGGAGACGGAAATTGCGACTTTGAAGAAATTTGCCTATCATGCGGGCATTGCCTTTCAGATTAAGGATGATTTGCTTGATTTGGAAGGAGATCTGGTATTGCTTGGTAAACCAACCAATAAGGATGTTGAAAATAACACTTCGACTTTTGTGACCATCCTTGGTCAGGAAGGCGCCAGTAAAGAGATGTGGGAACACTACTGCCTTGCAATGGAAGCGTTGAAAGAGATGCCACGCAATATCGCTTTTCTAAAGCATTTATTAAATTATATTGTTAATCGAGACTCTTAAAATGTTTGTCTTACCTGTAATGTGAAGATGGGTAAGGAATTATACATGTTTAATAGTGAAGTGTTGGTATAATTGCCAGCACTTTTTTGAATTTCAACATAATTTAGACGAGCTTGCTGCATAATGAACTTTTGTTACAGAGCTTACTATCAAAAATTCACTTCCAGCCGAGTGAGTCCTCAGTTTCCGGTCTGTTTACGGAACACACTTGGCGTTAAGCCAGTTTCCGATTTGAACGTATGGAAAAAATGCGAGAGGTCGCCAAAGCCGACGGCAGAAGCGATTTCGGTCACAGAGAGTGGCGTATCCATGAGCAATCGTTTGGCCTGATTGATGCGATAAATCGTTAAAAAGCGGTTTAAAGAGTGGCCTGTCGCTTGTTTGAATTGATCGTACAAATGCGAGCGGGATACATTGAACTGTTCATGCAAACAGCTGACCTCGATCGATTCGGCATAATGTGCGGTCAAATATCGTAAAATACGCTCCGCTAAATGAAACGCAGCGTTCTCTGATGTGTCTGTGTCCGGGGGACAATATTGCTCCCGCGCCAGGATGACGAACAATTCGGCAAGCAGATGGTGCATCGCTGCTATGTAAAAATCCTGCTGATCGGCAAGCTCCCGAGTAAGCCGCAGCAGCAGATCCCGGATCGAATCCATTTTCGCTGTGGCTAATCGCCAGTAGGGTTGCGGCTCGGCAAGCAGGGTGTGTAAACATGTGCTGATTCCGGGCGAGTTGTCGA
Organism: Paenibacillus uliginis N3/975; assembly: GCF_900177425.1. Classification (NCBI taxonomy): domain Bacteria; kingdom Bacillati; phylum Bacillota; class Bacilli; order Caryophanales; family Paenibacillaceae; genus Paenibacillus; species Paenibacillus uliginis. Next base: position 2,657,631 of record NZ_LT840184.1, read on the forward strand.
ACGACGTTTGCACATAGTGTTCATCCAACGATAACACTACCCGATGAAGAGGTTTTGTTCCGATAACGGATGGCCGGTGAAAAACATGAGGCTTTATGATGGCTAGCGCGCCCGGCAGCAGGGAATACACATGATCGCCGACCAGCAGCTTTCCATGTCCCTCTAAACAAAAATAGATCTCGTAGCCCCGATGAGCATGCATCTGGCTTTGACCAATTACGCCATCACGGAAATGGCAATGGACTGGGAAAACGTCCAGGAGTCGATTCGTAGCGTTATCCAATTGATAACCGGAAGAAATGTAACGTGAACCCATCTTATAAGTTCTCCTGTTCCAACGTAAATGGTATGCAATAAGTAAGGATATTTTAACACGGTCCACCCTGAAGGTCTTGGAGTTTGTGGAAAAATCCCCATATATTCTGAACAAGAAGCCAAGTTTCGTTAGCCAGAATCCTTTACATTAAGTGTAGAACATTTTGAGAGAAATTTCTTTAAGCCTGCTAAACTTGGAAATTTAGGGAGAGGTCGTATGAAGGGGAATGAGGAACTGGCGAACTTGGCGGAACGCGTCTATCATCGGATGATCGATAAGACGGTGAACGATTGGGGAATGAATATCGAAAGCTGGGATTGGGTACCGGGCGTCGGAGTCATCTCGATTCTGGCTTACGGCCAGCTAACGGGTAATGAAGAAGCATTTGCATATTTGCGGCGATGGACGCAACGCAACAAACATTTGAGCGAACACGTAAACGTAATCAATTCGATGGCGCCGTATGCGATATTTCCGGAGCTATACCGGCTCAGCGGGGAACCGTGGTACTTGGAAACGGCAATCAAAATCGGCGATTGGATGCTGGCGGACGCACCTCGCACACGGGAAGGCGCCTATGAACATACCGTTACTGAGAATGCCAAATTTTCCGAACAAGTCTGGGCGGATACCTTGTTTATGGCTGTACTCTTTTTGGCTAGACTAGCGAAGCTTACCGGGGAAAGCAAGTATGCCAAAGAAGCAGAGTTCCAATTGCTTGTCCATCTGCGATTGCTGCAGGATCCGCAAACCGGAGTGTTGTTCCATGGCTGGAACGGTGCAGAAGGGAATCATATGTCCTCGGCCCGTTGGATTCGCGCCAACGCATGGGTCATACTGGCGAGTCCATGGATTGCCGAGGAGATAGGTTCCCTGACTCCGGTTACCGAGGAAATTGTAGACCGATATCGGCAGCTTGCGGCAGGGCTGCGGCATTACCAGGGAGAAAGCGGATTGTGGAGTACGGTCATGGATCAGCCTGAATTTTATGCAGAGACATCAGGGAGCGCGGGAATCGCGGCGGGATGGCTCGCGGGAATGCGAATGGGTTGGTTGGATGTTACATATAAGGAAGCCGTTAATCGAACTGTGCAAGGCGTTATAGAGAGAATCGAACCTGATGGAACGGTCCAAAGCGTATCCGGAGGAACGCCGGTTATGCCGAGCATTCCGGCTTATCAAAAGATTCCCTGCTTTCCGACGTTATACGGGCAGGGGTTGACTCTTATTTTATTGTCGCTTGTTCACGCAGAAATGGGAGGATCATATGGCAAATGTTCTGCTAACATTTCCCGAAGGGAAACATAAAGTTCTAACGATGAGCTATGATGACGGAAGAACGGCCGATAAACGATTGGTCAGCTTGTTTAACGAGCATAGGATCAAAGGTACTTTCCATCTTAACTCCGGACTGGCCGGACGGAACGATCGAATACCATTGGAAGAAGTCGGGGAGGTTTACCGAGGTCACGAAATATCCGCGCATACGGTTACGCATCCGACCATGGCAAGATGTGCGAAGGAGCAAATCGTAGGAGAGATTATGGAAGATAGGAAAGCGCTGGAGAGCATTACGGGTTACCCGGTTAGAGGATTCTCTTATCCAAACGGTTCATTCAACCTCCAAATTAAAGACATGCTTCCGTATCTGGGAATCGAATATGCCAGAACGGTCGCGAGTCATGGCGACTTTCGAATGCCGGATGATTTCATGGAGTGGAACCCGACATGCCATCATAATCAGAACCTGCCGGAACTGGCGGAGACATTTAAGCAATTGAATCAAAGACTGCGTCTTCACATGATGTATGTTTGGGGGCACAGCTATGAGTTCGATCAGGACAATAACTGGGAGTTGATTGAGAGCTTTTGCGAGTCGATTGGCAATCGTGATGACATTTGGTATGCCACCAATATGGAAATCGTCGATTATATGAAGAAGTTTCAGCAGCTCCGATTTTCAGCTTCGATGGATCTTGTATATAACCCTTTTTATGATTCGATATGGCTGGAAGTGGATGGTACAACAGTTGAAGTAAAAGGCGGCTCTCAAATGAAACTGGTTTAGTAAATGCTGGATGGTCAGTCCGCTCACCGATTTCGACAAGTTAAAGTTTTATCTGAAGCATATGAAGAGGGATTCCCTTTTGTCCATAAATTCTCTCCAAAGAGGCGGGATTTATTGTTCAGAGGGGATTTTTTTATTCAATTAGATTTTAATGGAATTCATAGAGTGATATAGTCAATTTACACAATTTCACTACTTATGGAGGGGTGTCCAATGCGTTTGAGTATTTCCGGAAAAGCCATGATTATTTATGGATCTATTTTTACCGTCATCATTTTCCTAACCTTTGGTTTGTCTTATTTTGGAACGGTAGGGCGCCTGGAGAAGGATTTGAAGGATACGCATATCGCATTGTTAAAGCAGATCGATAAAAGAATCGAAATTGTGTTTCGCACAACGGAGAAAGATTTGCTGAACTTGTCAGAGGAACTTGAGTATGTGTATTTCATGTATGACAGCTTCGATGATGCCTCCAAAAAATATGCGAATTTCTTCGGTTTGTCAAACAAATTGAAAACGATGGTGCATGCGGGTGAGCAATTTTCCTCCGTCTTTGTTTACTCGAACACGAGCGGCGACGTTATGACCGATAAAACGTTTATGAAAAAAAATGAATCGGAAGACCATTGGTTAGAAAGCTATATCGAAATGGAAGGTTACTCGAAGTGGATTGCTACTCACAAGGTGTGGGATGGGGATAAAATGCAGGATGTCGTCACGCTGATTCGTCCCTATCCACTCATTAGTAGTCCCGGTTATCGGAAGGGGCTTGTTGCCGTCAATATTCATGAGGACATTCTCTACGGGATGATCAGTGATGTGTTCGAAGGCAGTCAAGAGGGCGTACATACGTTCATCATCGACGACAAAGGGAATATCGTGACACATGATGACAAATCGAAATTATATAAAAATATGACAGACGTCCCTTATATCAAGCGGATTTTAAGTGAAAAAGGAAGCGGCCAATTCTCAGCCGAATCGAACGAGGGCAAGCAATCCATCTTTTATAGGACGTCCAATTATACAGGTTGGAAAATTGTAAGCGTTATCCCACAAGCCCAGCTGTACCAACCGCTGGAATCCATTCGGAATCTGATGATCCTGATTGTCGCCCTTATGGTTATCCTGGCGATGTCTGTTCTTTTCTACGTGAACCGCCGGACCTTTAAACCTTTGGATCGTTTGGCGAGAAAAATGTCTGGAGCCATCAAGCCGACCCAGCCGGGGCAGGCTGTCAGACTCGATTATTTGGAAACGGTGTTCGATCAGATGTTTACGGATCGTGAGCAGTTGGAGCAGCGCGTTCGGGATTCTAAGCCGGTTCTGAAGTGGAGAATCGTGATGGATATGCTGACAGGTTATCGAACGGAATACACGTCGGTAAGTCCGCAGTTGGAATTTACCGGGTTTAGCTTTCTGCCGGAAATGTTTGTTGTCTGTACAGCTGAAATTGCGAAGAACGGCGGCATTAGCTCCAAAGATGAAACGCTGTATACCTATGTGCTGTGTAACGTAGCAGAAGAACTGATCAATATGGAAACGGCTGGCGTTGCCATCGATCTGGGTTCAGGCCGAGCCGCGATTATTTTTAGTTTTGGGGAAGGGGATGTAGAGAAGAACCATCTTCAGGCACTGACCATCCTTGAACTGGTTCTTGATATCATGAAACACCAGTTTGGACTGTTGGTAACAGCCGGAGTAGGCAGATGCTACCGCGACATGAAGGATATTCCCAAATCGTATGACGAATCGCAAAAAGCACTGCAATACCGAATGGTTATCGGCAATCATGCCGTCATTTCATTTGAGGATTTGATTGGATCGGATCATCAGGACTATTACCGTATCATCAAAATGACGGATCGGATCGTAGAAGCCCTCAAACGCACGGAGTTTGAAAAAGTTCAGCAAGATGTGGCGATCTTGTACCGGGAGGCGGTAGAAGCCGGCATGTCTCCGGAACTGATTCGGCATCTTTCTTATGAACTGATCATGAAATCGTTGCAGGCCATTGCGGCGACTGGCATCGATACGGAGGAGACCCTGAATAGCCTGGGCAATCTCCACGAAAGAATGAACCGCTGCCGCGATTGGCAGGAGCTGACTCAGATCGTGCTGACCGTATTGGAACAAATGGCGAAGAGAGTTGAGGATAAGCGTATGCAGCGGGGCAGCAATAAATTGATCGAGAAAATGCTTGTATACATCGAAGATCATTATATGGGAAGCGAATTTTCTCTTGCCCAGTTGGCGGCCCAGTTTGAGCTGGGTCCGACGTACATCAGTAAATTGTTTAAAGAGCATACAGAGAAAAATTTCATTGATTATTTGATCGAAACCCGGATCAATGCTTCTAAGCAACTGTTAACGGACAAGAATCGAAAAATCAACGATATTGCAGAAGAGGTAGGGTATACGAATACCCGAAGCTTTCTGCGGGCTTTTAAAAAATATACAGGTATGACACCGACGGAATATCGCGATTATGTGCTGGATTCAACCGCAAAACTCGCGTTAGAATAAGCTCCTCGCTACAAAATCACAAAAAAATGCACGGATCATAAAAAATGCGACCCTGTAATTTGTAAGAAAAGACACCTAACGCATAACGCGTCTCTTTCCAGCTCGGGCTTCCTTTTCTACAATTTAAATTGCAGCACACATCAGTAACCTTCAGCTGCGAAAGGGGGAAGCGATATGATGCGAAAGGGTGAGGTTATGTGAAGGGGAGGTTAGCGGCGGCGGAATCGCAAACCGGATCGTATGCTGTACGAAGCGGAATAAATCGGCGTTCGGTTTGGAGAAGAATGGTACGGGATAAACATTTGTACTTGATGCTCCTGCCCGTTATCGGATTTTATTTTCTGTTTAAATATATACCGATCGTCGGAGAGATCATTGCTTTCAAAGATTACAGGTTCGCGGATGGTATATTCGGAAGTCAGTGGGTCGGATTCAAGCATTTTCAGATGATATTCGAAAGTTCGGATTTTTGGAGAATTTTAAGAAACACGCTCGTTCTTAACCTGTATAGTCTTGTGTTTGGATTTCCTATACCAATTATCCTGGCTCTTCTATTAAATGAAGTACGCCTGAACTGGTACAAGCGAATCGTGCAAAACATGCTGTACATCCCCCACTTCATGTCATGGGCGGTGCTCGGTAGCATTGTAGTTGCCGCGTTGTCACCAAGTACGGGGTTCGTGAATCTTCTTCTTAAAAAAATAACCGGCGGAGAAACCATCTATTTCATGGCAGATTCGTTCTGGTGGCCGATCGCTTATACGATATCGGGCATTTGGCGGGAAGCAGGCTGGGGAACGATACTGTATCTGGCGGCCATGGCTTCGATTGACCCTCAGCTCTATGAAGCTGCCAAAATCGACGGCGCCGCCAAGCTGCGGCAAATCTGGCATATTACATTGCCCGGCATCCGCGGCACGATTGCCATTTTGCTCATTCTCAGAATGGGACAAATGATGGACGTAGGATTGGAGCAAACGCTTGTCCTCCAAAATAATTCCGTATTGGATGTAGCCGACGTCATTAGTACTTATGTTTACAGGGTAGGGCTACAAAACATGAGTTACAGCTATACGACGGCCATCGGTTTGTTCCAATCGGTCATTGGCGTGATTCTGGTTCTCAGCGTCAATCGGCTGATCCGACTCTTCGGGGAACGGGGGCTGTGGTAAAGCGATGGTAAAAACGAAAATAGGAATCTCAAATAAAATTGTTTTGGTAAGCGCTTACGCGTTGCTTGGCTGTATTTCATTGTTAACTTTGTTTCCCTTCTGGTACGAAATCGCGGCATCTTTCAGCAGCAGCAGGGCGATTACGTCTGGCGAAGTCTTTTTATGGCCCGTCGAATTCAACACCGTTGCATATGAACGGTTATTGGAGGACGGACAACTCATCATGGCAATGGGAAATACCATTCTTGTTACGATTGTCGGAACCGTGCTTAACGTGATCATGACGATTATGGCGGCGTATCCGCTCTCTAGAAAGAGACTTGTGGGACGGAATGGGCTGCTGGCGTTCATTACGATTACCATGTTGTTTGTCGCAGGGTTGATTCCTAATTTTATTCTGATTAAGTCTCTCGGGCTTATGAATTCATATTGGTCGATTTGGCTGCCGGGATTGATCAGTACGTATAACATGTTCGTGATGAAGACGTTCATGGAAGGGCTGCCGGAGGAAATTGAGGAGTCGGCGTCCATCGATGGTGCCGGGGACTGGCGGATACTGCTACAAATTTATATGCCGCTGTGCAAGCCGATTCTGGCGGCGTTGTCATTGTTCTATGCCGTCGGCTGGTGGAACAGCTACTTCAACGTTTTGCTGTATATTACGGAATCCACGAAGTTGACCGTCATGGTAAAGCTGTACCAAATGGTCAGCAGGGTGGACGACAATCTGTTAAACAATATCGGAGGAAACGATGTGATGGAGCAAGTTCTTCTGACACCTGAAGCTCTCAAGGCAGCTGCTGTCGTCATTGTCGTCACTCCAATCCTGTGCGTATACCCGTTCCTCCAGAAGCATTTTGTCAAAGGTGTTCTCATTGGCTCGGTCAAAGGATAACGGCCGATATCACAGGGCCGAAAAGCTCTTGATATAGATAAATATCGAAAAGGGGATGAAACGATGAGCAAGCTGAAACACGCAGGGAAATCCGCTCTTGCCGCCTTGATGGTGATCACGATGTCCGTGACGGTGCTGGCCGCATGCGGCTCCAACAAATCTGCCGAAAAGCAGCCTGGCGGCTCGCTTGGTACTTCTAACGCGGTAAGCGAGGGTTCAAAGAAAGAAATCAGCATTTCGATGTTTGATCGCGGTAAAGTACCGACTGAGGAAGGAACTTATGAAAATAATCGATGGACGAAATGGATTAATGAGAACTCACCGGTCAAGGTGAAGTGGATTCCCGTTGCGAGGAATCAGGCACAAGCCAAGCTGAACGCTTTGATCGCCGCTGGCGAAGCGCCCGATCTGATATGGGAATACGATCGGAATTATGTCAGTCAGTTGGCTAATCAAGGCGCCATACAACCGATTGGCGATTATATCGACAAATATAGTACGACATACAAAGCCTATTTGGAGAAGCACCCTGAGCTGCAGCCTTACTTGAAATTTAACGGGGAAGTGTACGCAGTGTCGTTCGCAAGGGAAACGCTTGCCAATCACGGGATGTGGATCCGTCAAGACTGGCTGGATAAGCTTGGACTGAAGGCCCCGACAACACTGGAAGAGTTTATCGATGTTGCCCGCAAATTCAAGGATGGGGATCCGGATGGCAATGGTCAAGCGGATACCGTCCCGATCGCGTTAAGCACGAGTGCGAATTCGATAGATCAAGCTTTCTTTTTTACAAGCGAGAACCAGTGGTATGTAGAGGATGGCACATTGCAATTTGGCAGGACGCTTGATCGGTATGCGGATACGCTGGCATTTCAAAAGCAGCTTTTCGATGAAGGATTGATTGATAAGGAATATATTACAGACACGAACTTCCAACGTTCAGGCCAACTGCTGACGACAGGCAAAGCAGGCATCTACCTTGCCAATTGGGATATAGAAGAATTGAATAATAACCTGGTTAAAAATGATCCGAACGCAAAGTTGGTGCCGCTTGAATCGATCAGCAGCAAATACGGCAAAAACGGATTATATCAAGAGGCTCCTCCAAGCGTATTTACCACATTCAATAGCAAGATGAATGAAGATCAGATTAAGTCGGCCATCCAGTTTATCGATTGGATGCTTAAGGACGGTTGGGTGCCGCTCAAGTACGGAGAAGAAAACGTCCATTATACGATGGTTGACGGCGTACGGCAAAAAACGGATCCGGACAAATTCAAGAAGGAAGTTTCCTATGCTTCCGAATATGCGATCATGATCGATAATGTGTTGAAGCCGGAAATGTTCCTGGCAATGGCAGCAAAGGACGAAGTATCCCAAAACTATGCCAAGGAAAAAGGCAATTCCCTGGAGCTCGCCATGAAGAATAAATACCGCAGAGATATCCCGTATAGTCCGGATTTCCCTGAATTGACCCAATTGATCGCGACATTTGCGCCGATCGCTCAACAGATTGAAGCGAAAGTCGTTACCGGCGGCAGTTCCATGTCGCCTGCAGAAGGGCTAAACGAGTTACGAAAAGAATGGAAGCGTCTTGGCGGCGAAAACGTGGAGAAGCTGGCCCAGGAATGGTATGACGCTAATAAAAACAATCTGAAATAACGGATTCATGAAAAAACCGGTAAGGAAGCTTCCGATCTCGAGAAGGATCGGAAGCTTCCACCGCCGGAACTGAGTTGGAGGTATGTTCATGTCAAGCATGATGAAGTACAGCAGTGTACTACAGGATGAGGAAACCCGATGGCTCCCCTGGTTAAAGAAATCGTTGGAACGGAAGCATGAGAACTACAATGATGAGATCAAGATGCTCCGTACGCCGTTTACGAATCCCGGTTACCATACGACACTTAAAAACGTGGAGTATGTTTACCCGATTAGGGAATCCCTTGATTATGCTCTCGCTATCTTGGATTGCCGCGAGGAGCAACATTATGATCGGGCGCTGGATATTCTGCGCACCGTCCTGTCGCTTCAAGATCGGCAGCCGGATTCGCCGACATTCGGGATCTGGTCATGGTACTTTGAGGAACCGCTCACCCAAATGTCGCCGCCGGATTGGAATTGGGCGGATTTCATCGGCAAACGGCTGCTGCTGGTTTTAATCCGGCACGGTAGCAAGCTTCCGGCCGATCTGCAGCAATTAACGCGGCAAGCGATTTGCTACAGTTGTGGAGCCATTATTAAACGCAATGTCGGTCCCGACTACACGAATATCGCGATCATGGGAGCATTCGTGACGTTGATTGCAGGAGAATGGCTGGAAAACCGCGTTTATTTCGATTACGGCATGGAACGGCTGAAGCGGCTATACGATTATTCGATGCAAACCGGAGCTTTCCTGGAATACAATAGCCCGGCGTACAGTACGGTGGCGATTCTGGAACTGTCCGCGCTTGTGACCTATTCGCAAGCGGAGGAAGCAAAGTGCTTGGCAAGCGAGCTGCTGGATGCGACTTGGGTAATGATTGCTGAGCATTTTCACCCTCTGCTGAAGGAATGGTCCGGTCCTCATGCCCGTTCTTATCGAACATTTCTGGCTCCTTTGCATCTCTCGTTCCTGCAAATGGCCTGCAAAGGCGAGGTGCCGTTTATGAGCGATGACCATTTTGTATACGAATACGACTGGTACGGCCATGGCGTAGTCTGTCCGAAGCGGCTGTTTAGGCTGTTTACCAGCATCGGTGTGCGGGAACTAATGCAGGATTTGCCCCCTTATCACGAGTTCCCGACACGGACGGCTTATACGTACATGACCCCAGAATATTCGCTTGGAACGTTTAATCATAACGTCATGTGGAAGCAGTGCCGAAATCTGTTAGGTTACGTTCAAACAGCGAATCAAGAACATAGTTATATCCAGCTTCGGGTTCTACACGACGGTTACGACTTCTGTTCGGCAGTGTTTACCAGTGAGCAAAGCCAAGCTTCGGTGCTGTACGGCATTCAGTTCGCACTGGATGGCGGGGATACGCATGTGAATTTGGATCCCATTAATGGACGGATGACGGCTTCGGATTTGCGAATCCGGATTGAAATAGGGAGCTCCGGAAGCGTGCCGTCATGGAAGCAGATCGGAGAAAATGCGTTCCAAACGCAGCTTGGGGAAACGTTTCTTTCGGTTCAAGTTTTGTATGGCGCCATGGAGGGATGCGGCAAATTCCGCTGGGACATTGTCGAGGAAGGTTCGGTAGTAGGACTGGACTATATTTTGCACGAAGGTGATCCTACAGAGATTGATTTTCATGCGATGGAGGAAGCTCTGTTTATGTTTGCTTTGATGCTTTCCAGTGCTGATGAACAGCCTGAAAGCCGAACCTCGGTAACTACTTCAGAGCATGCCGTTCAAGCGTCGCTGGAATCAGAGGAAAGGTCTATCGCGTTGAGACTTGCGAAGAAGCCAGCTGAAAGGTTCGTTTTGTTTCACGGTTAGAAATGAATTGCAATTGAAGGAGCGATTTCATTATACGTTTGTTAACAAAAAAAGATCGGGGGAGAATGATGTTTAAACATAAACGAGTCAATGCAGCTATTCGTAGCTTTAGGGTGTTTATGATAACCGTCTTGCTTCTTGGTTTGGTGTTGCCTTGGAATGGGGCTGCACCGATTTTCGCGGCGGAGTCTATGGGGGAGCCGGCTAACGATTCGACTGCCGTGCAATTGAGTCCGATCGAGGATACCTACGTGAATGCCGGAGGGAATGCGGGCAAAAATTACGGTACCTCGAACCTGCTTTTGGTCAAAAATTACGATGCGGACAGCAATCTGAACAGGCAAGCGTACATGAAATTTGATCTGAGTACACTTACCGGGGAGATTGGATCGGCCAAATTAAAGGTGTATGCCGTCGATACGGAGAATTCGACGATTGGCGTGCAGGCCTACGGCATGGAGGATGATGCGTGGGAGGAAAACACGGTTACCTGGAACAATAAACCTGAAATCGATCATTATTTGGATACCGTTAATGTAGGAAAAACGGCAAGCTGGCATGAATTTGATGTAACTGCCTTCGTCAAAAAGGAAATGGCTTTGGACGGAACGGCTAGCCTTGCGTTGGTGGAGCAAGCTGCGAAAGGCCATGCCGTATCGGTCAACAGCAAGGAAAACGCAGAGAACCGTCCCTATTTGGAAATTTCGGTCAATAGGACAAATGAAAATGCTCCGAGCTGGCCTGATGGCGGAGTTCTCAATGTTTCGAACATTACCGAGAACGGCATGCAACTGGAATGGTCTGCCGCGACCGATCCTGCAGGCGTGACCGGTTATACTGTTTATCAAAATGGAAGCGCTATCGGGAAGGCGAATGGCACGACGACCTCCTATGTGGTAACGGGGCTTGCGGTCGGCCAGAAGTATACGTTTAAAATTGAAGCCGGGAATACTCAAAATGAGTGGAGCAGTGACGGGCCATACATTACTGCGGCGACGCCGACAACAAAATTGGTTCAGCTTCGTCCAGGCAATGTGTTTACAGACGGAGAACCGATCAAATTTAAGGTGCGAACGGCAAGACCAACGGTATCGTGGGCCGTTTATGATTATCAAGGAGCGCTCGTGCAAGAGGGCGTTGAGCCATCAGTTCAAAATGAAGCCATATGGACAGTACCTCATTCGAAGTATGGTTATTTCACGCTGCAGGTTAGAGCGGAACTTGCGGGAAGCGATCCGGTTTTGATCAAGACGCCATTTGCCGTGCTTGCATCTCGGGATGAATCGGGGAATGAGCATTCGCCGTTCGGGGTGTCGACGCATTTGCACCGTTTTCCGCAAACGTTGACTGCCGATATCGTGAGCCTGATGAAGGATGCCGGCATCGGATTGGTGCGGGGCGGTTATGAGTGGCGTGGCATCGAGAAGCAGCAGGGCAGCTATACGTTTACTCCTCAGCCTGACTATTATATGAACATGCTGGATAAGGATCATTTTGACTTCCTTTTCGTTTCGGGATATACGAACCCCAATTACGACAATGACAGTACTCCGTATACGGATGCAGGGCGTGAAGGATTCGCCAATTACATGAAGGCTTACGTGGACCAATATCAAGGCCAGATGGATGCCGTCGAAGTGTATAACGAATTTTATGGTAGTTTCGGAGATCGCGGCAACGGTCCTGCCGATTCCAAACCCGAATATTACTATCCGCTGTTAAAGAAAACGTATGAAACGCTCAAAGCCTCTCACCCCGATTTGCCGGTTCTCGGAACATCGACGGCGGGGGATCTAAAATGGATCGAAGACGTGCTTAAACTTGGCGGGATGTCGTACATGGACGGCTTTTCGATTCATCCCTATTTATATCCCGGCCCGCCGGAAGGCTATGAAGACCTGATCACGGGTGTAAAGGATTTAATCCGAAAATACAACAATGGAAATTTGAAACCGATTTGGATTAACGAAACAGGTTGGCCGACGCAATTGGATGCCCGGGGCGTGGATGAGAAGACGCAAGCGAATTATCTGCTTCGTGCCTATGTCGTTGCCTTGGCGAATGGCGTGGAGAAGGTCGTTTGGTACGATTTGATCAATGACGGACTTCAAAATATAAACGAGGATAATTTCGGCCTTTTACGGAATCCGAACGATAAGCTTGGGAGCCTTACGCCGAAGCCCGCCTATACGTCCTTCGCAACCATGACAAAAATGTTGAATAGCAGGGCGTTCGTGCAACGGGATTCTACGGACAGCGATATCCGAAGCTATCTGTTTGACAAAAATGGCGGCAATGTCCGTGTTTTATGGACGACAAGTCCTTCTGTTCCGGCCGTCATTCGTACTACAAATCCGATCGAAATCACAGATATGATGGGGAATACGCATACGTATACACCTTATAACGGAAACGTATTTGTGACGTTAAGCAACGAACCGTTTTTTGTGGTTGGGGAAGTTACCGCTATCGAAAAGGATTCGACGTTTGCTCTGATGGGGGAATCTTCACAGGCAGGCGATTCGATGTCGTTCACCTTGCAAACCGATAACGCGATGTCCGAGGATTTTGATTTCAGCCTGAACGTGGAAGGGCAGCTTTATCCCGTTAAAACGCCAAGTGGGCAAAAAACCGAACAAACGATTCAAGTTCCGAGCGGAAACGAGCCAGGCAGCCGTTTGGTAACGGGCGTTTTGATGAAAGGAAATGAAAATGTCGGACTGCTTAGGAGTTCGTCTTCGACACTTCCATCCTATGATGTTCAGGTTCGCCCCATTATGAACGAACCGGATATGAGTAAAGCGCTTATGGTTGCAGTCAAGAACGAATCGAAATCAAAGGCATTACAGGTTAAAAAAGTGGATTGGCGATTTGGGACCCAATCGGGCACCGAGGTCCTAAACGCTTCGGTTCCGTCCGAATCTTCTACTTCTGTGGAAATTCCGCTTACCGGCTTTAGCAACGGCGTTACCAGTACCATTAAAGTGACTGTTTATATGGATGGTTTCGACCCGTACACTTATGAAGGAACTGCCGAATTTAATCCCGTTCCTCGCAGATCCGTCACGGTGGATGGGACGATTGATCCTGAAACCGCGGGCAGCGCATCCACGATCGATCTGTCCAAAGGTACGGTGAAAATGACCGGATATCAAGGGGCAGGCGATTTAAGTGGTAATCTTTGGCTAAGCTACGATTCCGACCGCTTCTATCTTTCCGCGAAGATTAAAGATGATATCCAAGCATCGACGTCCGCGGGGGCTGAGATTTGGAAAAACGATAGCATTCAATTTGCAGTTGCGAACGGTCTTCCGGGAGAAAGCCGTTATTGGTACGAATATGGAATTTCTCAAACCCCTGAAGGTCCGCAAATATACCGCTGGATTACGCCTCCGGGCGTGGAGAAGGGGGCGGTTGAGAATGGAAGTCTTGCCGTCACAAGAGACGAAGATCAGAACTACACCATCTATGAATTATCGCTGCCCTGGTCGGAAATAGCGCCGATTAAGGCGGAAAAGAATGGGGTAATCAGCTTCTCGATGCTTGTCAATGATAATGACGGAAACGGCAGGAAAGGATTTATTGAATGGGGAGGGGGTATCGGAGACGGGAAGCTGTCTTCAAAGTTTCGCTCCATGCAATGGTTGGTTACGGCTGACGCTACCCCGCCGAAAACGGTCGTTTCTCTTGAAGGGACGGAACGGAATGGCTGGTATGTAAGCAAAGTACAGGCAACGCTTAGCGCTACGGATGACTCATCCGACGTAACAACGACGGTATATAGCCTGGACGAAGGAAAGAACTGGCTGCTTTATACGACACCCTTGACGTTTGATGAAGACGGATCGTATACCCTCTCTTATAAATCGACCGACAATGCAGGGAATGCGGAGGAGGCACAAACAGTTACTTTTCGTATAGACCAGACCGCGCCGACAGCTTCAATCGTTTATAGCATTACAGAGCCTACCAACCAGGAGGTTGTCGCAACGATAAACCCAAGCGAGCCGGTTACGATTACGAACAACGGAGGGGCGGACAGTTATACGTTTTTGGAGAACGGAAGCTTTACCTTTGAGTTCGTCGACGGTGCCGGTAACCAAGGAACGGCGACGGCGGTTGTCAACAATATCGTTTCAAGTGCTTCAGGCGCGCCGGGAAAACCGAAGCTGTCATCCGATAACGGCCATGATACGGGCATCAAGGACGGCAGCTACAACATAACGATGAACTTGTGGTGGGGGAATAACGGAACAAGCTACAAATTATATGAGAACGACATCCTGATTGATACGCAAATGCTGAAGGACGCTTCGCCCAATGCCCAATCCACCGTAACGTCCATTACGTACAAGGAGAACGGGACGTATGAATATGTGGCTGAGCTGACGAATGCATACGGTACGACGCGAAGCGATGTCCTGGTTGTGCGCGTGAACGGTGCAGCGCCGGGCAAACCCGTTCTCTCACATGATAATTGGGACGGGGATGGAAATTTCAAAGTCACCATGAACCTGTGGTGGGGCACAAATGGATCGACGTACCGGTTGTATGAGAACGGCGTTCTTATCGATACCCAAACGCTTGACGATAAGACGCCACAAGCGCAATCGGCTGTAACGGAGATCCGTGACAAGACGGCGGGTACGTATGAATATCGATGCGAGCTTGTTAACGAAGCAGGGATGACATCGAGTGAAACAATAATAGTAAATGTACGTGAATGATGGTTAACAGCGTTATTCAACAAAAAAGTTAGTGTTTTGGAGACTGCCTGCTCTGAGGAGCGGGCAGTCTCTTTCAAACGCCTAAGGATCTAAGGATTGCATAGCTGAATGTTGAACACGAAAAATCGCCCTTACCTCGCGAGGAAGGGGCGATTTTAGCGCATTTTATTCGTAACAGCGCACTTCAAGGATTTCCGCTCGAGTGCCACCGTTCGTGGATGTTACAACGACGCGAAGCTTGCTTGTAAGTACGGGGGCTGCCAGTTTATGGACTTTTTTTCGCACATGATTATTGCATTCATCGGTTACGGTAATCCATTCGCCATTGATCCAGGCTTGGACTTGATAGTCTTTAACCAGCTCAGGAATAACCTCAAATGGGGTACGATGGTGATGCAGATTAATTAAATCTTCATTCACATCATCATTAAACGTGACATGGACGGATCGGATCTGAACAGGCTTCGTCCAGCCAAGTTCTAACCATTCTGGCGTGCTTGGTTCCATCGCTTGCGATGACCACATATGCGGTCCGCCGTATGGGCGAATATAACCGTCCGTCGCTTTATCTGCGGTAAGCCCTAAAGTCGGCGAACACAGCCTGAAGCACAAGGGCTTTCGAACAAAATCCTTGCCACTCCACTCCAGAACGGGCTGGTGATGATACATATCGCCAAAGTCCTTGAAGCTTTGCTCATTCACGGCGTGTTTGAAGGAGAGCACACCGGAGAGCGGGCGACCGGACTGATGCAGGGCAGCATCTGCATGCTTTTTCACTATGATGAACGCATTTTGCGCGGTTTTCGGATGCCATGACAGATTCGCCAGCGCCCATTGCTTCTCTCCGGCTTTAACTTCAATCTTGCAGGCCGATACAAGCGTATGGGGGACGTAGTTTTGCGGCTTGCTCGTGCTCCACAGCTCGACAGTAAGTTCAATATCATGTACAGCGTCGATCAGCAGCTCAACACCGTCGATACCGGGATCGGCAGGGACGATGAAACCAAGATCGGCATCCAGCGGCACCGTTCCAATCGACTCTTCCAGTGCGATCCGCGTTAACGTGCTGGATGCGGTCACTTCGGCCCGAAGCGCCAGATCGGTTGCATCCGTATTCCTGAGGCCTAACACCGATGCATCTTGACGAAGCAGCGTCTGCTGCAGTTCACCCAAGTATTCCGCGTGCAGCTTACGCGGCGAGACGTCGTTCTGTACGCATAGCGAAGCGGCTGTGCCTGCCGCTTCGCCAATAACGGCGCAAGTCGCCATGACGCGCGTCGTCCCGAAGGCAACGTGAGAGGCGCTGATATTGCGGCCTGCCATTAGCATATTGCACACATTGGCAGAGTAGAGAGAACGAAAGGGGATATGATAGCTTCCATCCGTGTACATATGCTTCGATCCTTTGGTTGTCGCATACATTCCTTGCGGCGGATGCAAGTCAATCGACCATCCGCCGAATGCGACGCGATCTTCGAATTCAACCTGGGCGATGATATCGTTCTGGTTGAGTACGTAATCGCCAATGAAACGGCGGTATTCTCTTTTGCCTGGTATGGAGCCGATCCATTCCAGTGTTAAGTTGTCGGCGTCGAACTTGCCGGAGTTTTTAATGTAATCCCAGATCCCGTAAATGACGGAAGACAATTCATCACGAATTCGCTCATTATCATGCACCGTGTCAAGCTCGCCGCCCCATTCGATCCACCAGTAAGCACAGCCGTTGTCGCCGCTGCGTATAACACGGTTCATAGGAATGGATGTCTTCGTGATGTCCTTGGCGAAGCTGGGGGCAATATACTTCACGGGATGACCAGCATCCTTCGTGTAGAAGAAAAGGGTGCTTCCCAGCGTAATGTCATCGGATACTAGCGGTGCCCATTCCTCGTTGAATTCTTCCTGCGATTCACGGCCGATGCGATGCTTGGCGCCAGCGAGGAAGCCGACCAAACCGTCGCCTGTACAATCCAGATAGACCTTGCTATCGAAGCGTATTCGGCGCTCCGATCCCATCATCCAGCCCGTTACGGTGGTAATCCGTCGGTTGTCTTCATGGCCACTCGCTTCCACTTCATGCACATCCGTATTCAGGAAAAGCGTAATGTTACTTTCCGCTTTCACCTTTTCGAGGACAATCAAATCCCATATATACGGATTCCCATCGATATTGCGGTATTGATTTTCAATAAACAACTCACCCATGATACCGGTTTCACGAGCATTCCGGTGAACGCCGTGCGAAGTCGCTCCGCATACCCAAACGCGTACTTCACTGCTTGAATTTCCGCCTAGAACGGGGCGATTTTGAACAAGTGAAACGGTTTGGCCCAAGCGGGCCGCAGCAACAGCCGCACAAACACCGGCCAGTCCGCCGCCGATAACGGTTATATCCGAGTTAACGGCTTCAAGTCTCATAACAACGATGGCACCTCACTTTAGTGGAATATCTTCAATTTCATTGTAAAAGATCCTATTTCCTTTGAACATGCATACAGTTACAATAAGCATATACTTTGTTTCATAAGAATAAGAGGTGCTTGTGGTGTCGCTGCCAGATATCGGACTGAAGCTTGTGTCTCATGTTTATTGGCATCAAAAGCCTGAATTTATGCTCCCGTCAGACAACTACTCCTGCTGGACTTTGTTTGCTGTTGAAGAGGGGCGTTTTCATTACACCATAGGAGCGGAGAGCGGTGAAGCAGGCTTTGGTGATTTGGTTCTTTGCCCGCCTCATCAACCGTTTCAACGGCAGATGCTCGAGCCATTGTCATTTCACTTTCTGCAATTTGTATGGTTGACTGAACCGTTTACCGCGAAAGAAGAAGGATGGAGCGGAAAGCTCAAGGTAATCGATACAGATAGGTTACGGTCTGACTATCGGTATTTAAGACAATTCGACAGAAGGGACGAAGCCTTCATGCAGCTTAAGCAGCATATGGTGATTGACATGCTAAGGCTGGTCATGCTGGAACAGAGCGAACAAAAGGGGAATTCGGGACAAAGCGATGTACTTATGGATGAAGCCCGGAAGCGATTGACGGAGCAAGCTTACGAAAGCTTCTCCATGCAAGAACTGGCCGAACAGTTAAAGCTGACGCCTGTACAGCTAACTCGTCGGTTCCGAAAAGCGTTCGACGTGACACCGTCCGAATTTCTCAACGAAGTTCGGCTTACAAGAGCACGGCATCTGCTGGAAGCCACGACACTGAAGTTGGATGAAATCGCTGCACAATGCGGGTATGAGAACGGCTTTTATCTGAGCCGTGTTTTCTCTAAGAATACGGGTATGCCACCGTCTGTATACCGTAGTCTGCACCGTGTGTAGCACAAAAGCAGTCGTTTCACTTATAAACCTTCATTAATTTCATTTTGTTGTGGTTAGGGCTCGATTTTGTAAACACACTATTTTTGTGGATGCTTGAGGACACACGTTCCACTAGTTCTCCATTTTTGACCTTTTTGGCTGTGTACGCGGACAGGGGATACGCTATTATCCGTAAACTCAGGGGATTCAGGGAGTTCACAAGCAAATAACGGAACCTAAGTCCGCGAGTATCACAAAAAAACGCTACTTCTCACAAATAACGGATTCTCTGTCCGACTTTCCATTCCCATCGGTAGAAGTCTAAAAAGAAACCCACAAAAAATTATCTAGTGTTTATATTATGTAAACAAGCACCTGATTAAAAATTTTAACATAGCAAATGAGGGCTTAAAAATGCACAATACAAGTAACCAAAAATACTCTCCATACATTTCTTTTAATAGGACACAATGGTCAACCTTGGGAGAGAACAATAACGATGCTTCTCTAAATGACATTAACCTTGGATCTCTTCAAGGAATAAATGAGCGCTTGTCATTAAAAGAAGTGACAGAAATCTATCTTCCTTTAACTCAACTGGTAAGATTACATTATTTGAACAAAAAAGATCTACATAGAACAAGTAACAATTTTTTTGGACTAAAAACCAACAAAGTTCCTTTTATCATTGGGATAGCTGGCAGTGTAGCTGTGGGTAAGAGTACAACTGCAAGAATCATTCAATATTTAATTTCACAATGGGTTGATAAGCCAAACGTGGAACTGGTCGCAACGGATGGTTTTCTTTATCCGAACGAACAACTTGAATCAAAAGGGCTAATGACAAAGAAGGGTTTTCCCGAAAGTTATGATGTTGTAAAACTTTTTAGCTTCCTGTCTGAATTAAAGTCAGGTAAAACCGAGGTAAAAGCTCCAGTATACTCCCATTTGAAATACAATATTCTTCCTGATAAAGAGCAAGTTATAAACAGTCCAGATGTAGTTATAGTTGAAGGAGTAAATGTACTTTCGCCTCCGAAACAAGCAAAAAAACAAATTAAAACATTCATCTCGGATTTCTTTGATCTCTCCATATATATTGATGCAAACGAATCTGACATTGAAAAATGGTACATAGAACGCTTTAATCTACTCCGTCGAACTGCATTTACGAATTCTGAATCCTATTTTCAAAAGTATGCCAATCTTTCAGAGGAAGAAGCTTTACAAATTGCTAATCGTATATGGAACGAAATAAACAGAGTGAATCTTATCGAAAATATTTTACCTACCAAAAATAGGGCAGATCTGATCTTAACAAAAGGTGAAGGACATTCTGTTACTGAGATTAATATTCGCAAACTATAAATTTACTCATCTTCAATAAGCTAACGGAGTTTGAATGCCCTGTTATACAGGTCGGCCCTGAGATTCAAGTTGGCATAGAAAAACAGGGTATTCCCTTTTCACTTATTCAACAAAAACACGTCAGTTCAGCAGCATTTCTAAGAACGCCCCGGCTGCAAGCGACGGAGACGAATGCTTTCGAACAGCGATACCGATATGCCGATCAGGCAGTGGAACTACCGTGCGAAGCTCCATTAAGGACCCGGACAATATACGTGACGTTACAAAGTCTCGTGGCATGAATGCCGCTCCGTACCCGCGCTCGGCGAATTCGGTTAGCATTTCCAGGCTATTCAGTTCGAAATCGGCTTCCGCTTCAACCCCTTGCGATCGGAACCATCCTTCGATGAAGGAACGCGTCGTGCTGCCGGGGGACAGCATCAAGAGAGGAAGCTCCATTAACCTCTCTGTCGTCAATGGCTCCAGTGACCAGTCTGCGAAGTTCCTTCCAACGACCACGCAATAAGGCAAAGCATATGAGGTGACGATCTCGATTTTTTCGTCCGATACGGGCAGATATACGTAGCCGAGATCCAACGAACCGCGCTTCAACCGCTCTAATATGAGGCTCGTCTGCCCTTGCGACAACTTGATGTGGATGTCGGAGTAACGGAAATGAAACTGGTCAAGTAAGGGAAGAAGGAAGTCTTTTACAATCGCGCCATTTGCGCCAATCCGTAGGTGTCCTTCACGAAACTGCTTCAGCTTTTTCATGCGGCTCTCAGCGGATTCAAGTTCCTCAAACGCTTGCCGGACATGCTGATATAGGGCCTGTCCTTCTTGTGTTAGCCGGACACCTTTAGATAATCGGTCAAACAGACTGACCCCGAGCGCCTTTTCTAGCTGCTTAATCGCATAACTCACGGAAGGCTGCGTCATATGAAGGCTTTGCGCAGCCTTGGTCAAATTGGAAGAGTCGGCAGCATGGAGGAAAATACGGTACCACTCCGTGTTGGCAATCATTTGTCATCAATCCTCTCTATGACAAGTATTGAATATTACAATTTCATTTATTACAAGTATACCCTTAAACTAAAGCAGAAGGAATTCTAAAGAGTAGGGGTGTAGGGACATGGCAGGAAGCACGTTCGGAGAGCGGTTGAAAGTTACCACGTTTGGGGAATCGCACGGAGAGGCGGTGGGCGTCATCGTTGAAGGCGTAACGCCAGGCGTCGAGTTGGATGAAGCATACGTCCAAATTCAGATGGATCGCAGAAAACCGGGGCAATCCTCCGTCACAACTCCTCGGAAGGAATATGATAAGATCCGCATCTTATCAGGTCTCTTCGAGGGTCGAACGACGGGGACTCCGCTGTGCATAATGCTTAACAACACGGACATGCGTCCGTCGGCGTACGACGATATCAAATCGATGTTCCGGCCCGGGCACGCGGATCTTGTCTACGAGAAAAAATACGGGTTGCGTGACCATCGCGGGAGTGGTAGGGCTTCGGGCAGGGAGACGGCAGCGCGTGTGGCCGCAGGAGCGGTTGCGCGCAAGCTGCTGGAACGGCGGGGCGTCTCGGTATTGGCGTATACAATCGAGATCGGTGGCATCCGATGCGAGACATTCGACTCCGATGCCATCGAACGCAACTCAGTGCGGGCTTGCGATCCCGTGGCGGCGGGACGCATGATCGAGCGAATCGAACAACTAGCTTCAAAGGGCGACAGCTGCGGGGGAATCGTGGAATGCCGGATTAGCGGCGTTGCAGCAGGAATTGGGGAGCCCGTGTTCGACAAGTTGGATGCGGAGCTGGCAAAGGCAATGCTGTCTGTCGGAGCGATCAAGGGCATCGAATTCGGTGCGGGCTTCCAGGCGGCATCGATGCTGGGTAGCGAACACAACGATCAGATGGACGCAAGTGGATTTCGCACAAACAATGCCGGCGGAATCATCGGAGGGATCAGCACCGGGGCGGATATCGTGTTCCGAGTTGCCGTAAAGCCGACCTCATCCATCTCAATTCCGCAACGGACCGTCGACTCGTATGGCAACGAACAGGAGATCGTGACGATAGGTAGGCACGATCCTTGTATCTGTCCTCGCGTTGTACCGGTGATTGAAGCAATGGCTTGTTTGGTGATCGAGGATCATTACAAGCGACAAGCAGCTTTGTTAGACGAATAAAAGGCTCTTTAACTAAAAGACAGTAAAGCATATTCTACAAGGAAAAGGACATCCCGCAAAGGATGTCCTTAAAACTTGCCGTTACAGATAGCTAGGTGAACCGTATTACAAATGAGGGAAATATTTTTCATCGCTTGAAGAATTCAAAGCTTTTCTGAAAAATTAACCTGCCTTGGTATTTCGTCTGACGTAATCTCTTCCCAATGCGTTACGCCACGAAACAAAGTTACATACAGTTTTATATATGCCCCCGTTTGAAGTTGTTTGCTGGTCGAGAAGCTCAGCTGCTTTGGCTTTCCTTGGTCTGTATAACCTGTTAATTCGTAATTGTATCTGCCGTTAT